>JAFGKK010000094.1 GCA_016928575.1 Anaerolineales bacterium | reverse complement strand
CCGGCGTGAGCGGCCGGGTTCCGCCCGGAGCGAACAACCCGTCGAAGCCGTCTTCGATCCCGATGATTTGCGCTCCGTACCGGATGGACGCGGTTTTCACGACCGCCCGGATGACGGCGTTCAACCCCGGCGCGTCCCCGCCTCCGGTGACGATCCCGATCCGCATTTTCGCCATGGGCTTTCCTTTCTTCGCGGTCTTGCGCTCCCCTCGCAACGTCCGGCCCCTTTTCCCGGCGCTTGCCTGCGCATCCGCCCTCGGCGAAGGGTTCGCGGGGAACGCGGGCGCGCTTGGACAAAGCAACGGTCATCGGCGGGAGGAGAGCCGGCGCTTCCGCCGGGACGGTCCGCGCTCCGCTTGCCCGATCCCGTCCCGGACAATTATATTTCGAAGACCGATTCGCGGCAGGATGGCGCGAAGGCGGCAATTGAGTATACTTTTCCAAAAATCCACCCCTGGATGTCCGGAGGCGATCATGGCTGGGAATTCCGATCTTCGACGATCCATGCGCATCCCCCGCAACCTCCTGGCGGTCTCGCTGGGCTCGCTATTCACCGACATCTCCTCGGAAATGATCTTTCATCTCCTGCCGCTGTTCCTGACCAACGTGCTGGGGGCGAAAACGTCGGTCGTCGGACTGATCGAGGGCGTCGCGGAAAGCACCGCCAGCCTCACCCGGCTTCTTTCCGGATGGCTTTCCGACAAGCTCGGAAAACGCAAGGCGCTGACCGTCTTCGGATACTCGCTTTCGGCGGTCGTCAAGCCGTTTTTCCTGCTGGCAGGCTCCTGGCCGGCGGTCCTGTTCCTGCGGTTTGCGGACCGGATCGGCAAGGGGATCCGCACCGCGCCGCGCGACGCGCTGGTCGCGGATTCGGTCCGGGCTGAAAACCGGGGTTTCGGATTCGGATTGCACCGCGCGGCGGACACCTTGGGGGCGGCGATCGGCTTGGCGGCCGCGGCGGCGGTCGCCTATGCGGCCGGCCCTTCGGAGGCGGTCTTGCAGGCGGATACGTTCCGTTTGGCGATCTGGATCAGCATCCTCCCCGCTTTCCTGGGAGTGCTCAGCCTGATCCTTATCGCCCGCGACGTTCCGGTCGGGCCCCGGACGCCGGCGGCGCCCGGGCAATTGCCGGCGGCCCCGTCCCCCCGGCGCACCTTCAGCCCGCGCCTGATCGGATTCTTCCTCGTCGTCTCGCTGTTCACGCTCGGCAACTCTTCGGATTCCTTCCTCGTCCTGCGGGCGCAGGACCGCGGACTGAGCGTCTTTCAGGTCTTGCTGGCCGTTTTCGTGTTCAACGCGGTCTACACGCTCGCCTCCGCTCCGGCCGGATCGCGTTCGGATGCGGTCGGACGCGGCAAGGTCCTGGTGATCGGCTGGCTGGTGTACGCGTTGGTGTACCTTGGGTTTGCCGCCGCCGGGGCTTCCTGGCAGATTTGGATTCTCTACGCGCTGTACGGCCTGTATTACGCGATGGTCGAAGGCACCGCCCGCGCCTACGTCGCCGACCTGACCGTGCCGGAAACCCGCGGCACCGCCTATGGAATTTTTAACGCCGCGGTCGGGATCATGGCTTTTCCGGCGTCGCTGATCGCGGGGATTCTATGGCAGGGGATTTCGACCTGGCAGGGGTTCGGGGCGTCCGCGCCTTTCTACTTCGGATCGGCGATGGCGATCGTCGCCGTCGTCCTCACCGTCTTCTGGCTGCCGCGGCTGGCGAAGGAGTGACCCCCTCCACCGGGCTGTCGATAAAGTGAATTCCCGACTCCTTTGCAGGAACTTGAAAAATTATTGCAAAGACGCCAAGTCCGCAAAGAATTATTGGGAAAAACTTGGCGTTCTTCGCGTCTTTGCGGTGAGAAACGGCTTTTTACAGTGGAGTCATGATTGGTATTTATGTAAAATCCCCTGCCGGAGATGGTTTGTCATTCCCGCGCCGGCCCTCGGCGCGTTCTTCGCCGGGGGTGGGTTTGGCGGGAATCCGGGGTTTGCACGACTGGATGCCGGCTGCGATCACCCCGCTTCTCAGGGCAGGGGCGGGCATGACGATCCGGAGGCAGCATCATGCCGTTTATGGAAAGCCCCTTGACGGGGGCGTCGCTGGCCGGAATAATCCGGTCGTGATATAAGTATCGCCGCGCATTTCTTCCAGGGGGATCTATGACGCTCTTTTATCTTTGCGTATTCTGGATGGCCGGAATCGGTTTGGCGCCCATCCTGGGCTTGCCGTTCGCCGCCGCATTGACTGCCGGAGTGTCGTTTTTCCTATTGGCTTTCACCCTCCGGAGGCTGCGGATTGCGATTCTCGGCTTGGCGTTTTTTTTCCTCGGAAGCGCGCGCCTCTCCGCAGCCCAACCCAAACCCGGACCCGGATTCGTCGGAGCCTACCTGAATGCCTCCGGCGTCTACGAAGTCGTCCTGGAGGAGGATCCGATTCCCAAGGGAGGCGGATTCCGAATCCGCGCGCGCGTGGAGCGGATACTCCCGGACGGCGAAACGGAGATCCGCGATTTGGAGGGGGCGGTGCTGGTGTTTTTTCCCCGTCCTCCCGAGGGCTGGAGGCCGCGCTGCGGCGACCGGCTCGTGCTGTACGCCCGCCTGCAGCCGCCCCCGGAAATCCGGGGATTCGATTACGCCCTCTACCTCGCGCGCCAGGGGGTATTCGGCGTCCTGGAGGATCCGGTTCTGCGGTCGTCTTCGCCGGGATCGGCCGATCCGTTGCGGGCCGCGCTGTTCGCCGTCCGCCGCCGCGCCCAGGCGGTTTTGCGCCGGCTGTTTCCCGAGCCGGAATGCGCTCTGCTGGCGGGGATTCTGCTCGGCGACGAATCCGGCATTCCCCTTCCGGTCCAGGATGCGTTTGCGCGGACCGGCACCTCCCACATCGTGGCGATCTCCGGATTCAACATCTCGATCATCGCCGGAATCTTCCTCGCGCTGACCAAACGGCTTCCGCGCCGGATCCCCGGCTGGCTGATCGCCGTCCTCGGAATCGCGCTTTACACCGTCCTGGTCGGGGCGGCGGCGTCGGTCGTCCGCGCGGCGGTCATGGGCGGCATGGCGATGTTCGGCCGCTCGCAGGGGCGGCGCTCGCACGGATTGACCTCGCTGGCCTTCGCCGGCGCGGCGATGACGGCGTTTAGCCCTTGGGCGCTGTGGGACATCGGATTTCAATTGTCCTTCGCCGCGGCGCTGGGGCTCATCCTCTACGCCGATCCGCTGCAGAACGGAGCGGAGCGTTTGCTGCGCCGCCTCTCGAAAGAAAAGGCCCGCGCGTTGGCGTCGGCGGCGGGCGAGATATTCCTGATGACGGCGGCGGCGCAGATCACCACCCTGCCGCTCATGCTGTATTACTTCAGTTCGCTTTCCCTCAGCGCCTTCGCCGTCAACCCGCTCATCCTTTCGGTTCAGCCGATGGTGATGATCGGCGGCGGATTGGCGCTGATGCTCGGGATGGTTTGGCTTCCGGCCGGACAGGCGCTGGCTTGGGCCGGCTGGGCGCCGACGGCGTATACGATCCGCGTGGTGGAATGGGGGGCGGATTTCTCTTCCCTCTGGTTGCCGACCAGACATATCCCGCCGTCCTGGATCGCCGTGTATTACCTGGCGCTGTTTGGGGGGACCGCGCTGTCGGCGTTCGGAAAATTTCCGCGACCCGCATGGGGGAAGACGATTGCGGCAAAAGCCTGCTCCCTCGCGGTCCCGGTCCTCGCCGCGGGCGCTTACCTCGCTTGGGGAGTCTTTTTCAACCTGCCCGACGGCCGCCTGCATCTGACGGTGCTTGCCACCGGTGGGGAGGCTATGCTGCTGCGGTCTCCCTCCGGCGGAACGGTGCTGATCGACGCCGGCGGGGACCCCAACCTCCTCGCCTCCGGGTTGGGACGGATCCTCGGCTACGGCCCGCAGCGGTTGGATTGGGTCGTGGTCGGATCCGCCGCCGCGGAAAGCGCATCCGCGCTCGGCGAAATCGGGGAGCGCTACGAGATCGGCGGCGTGCTGATCCCCGCCGGCACGGACCGAAACCGAAAAACCCTGGCCGGTTTTCTCACCGCCTGCGTGGAACGGGGAATCCCGGTCGTGGAAGCCGGCGAAGGTTTTGGGCTTGACCTCGGCGGCGGGTCGCGGCTGAGGGTTCTGGGGCAGGGGGAGGCGGGAGTGATCCTCGCCGTGGAATACGGAGCGGCGCGCTGGTTGATTCTCGACGGGCTGGACGAAGAACTCAGCGGCCGGATGCTGACTCAGGGCAGGGTGCCGGCCGCGCAGATCGCCGTATTCCCGTATTCCGTGAAGAAAAGCGGCGGTCTTTCGGAATGGCTGGGCGCAGCCCGGCCGTCGGCGGGCATCTGGCCGTTCGAAGCGGATTTGGGCTGGCCGGAAGGGACCGACCTGTTGCGGACGGACGCTCGGGGGTGGATCGAGCTGGCGACCGACGGGGTTCGTCTTTGGGTGCGGGTGGAAAAGTAGGGCGGATCGTCACCGCCTATTTCCCCATCGGATGAGGTGGGGAGCACGGACTCCGGAGTGTCCGGCCAAGAGCTTATCCCGATTCCGGGCAAGCCGATGGGGAAAAAGAGAGAGAGCAACGGGGGATGGGATGAGGAAAAGGCCTAGGAGATGCGCGGTGAATGGCAATCGTTGGAATCTACCAAATAGCGGTTGGTCGCCTTGGAGAGATCCGCATAATGGCCGCGGTACTCCGGCGGCATCAACGCCGCCAGCCGGTACATGATGTCGGCGGTGATGTTTTCGCGCGCCTCGCGGGTCGGGCGGCCGCCCTCCAGGCGCACGCGGAAGGGAGTCCCGACCCGGAAGTGGAAATCGGTCCGGACAAGGCGGACGATGTTGCGCCGGAAATTCTCTCCGCCGTAGTACGCTACCGGGAGGACCGGTGCGCCGCTCTCGAGCGCCAGCACGGAGACGCCGGTTTGCGCCTTTTGCAGGCGGCCGTCTCCGCTGCGGGTGCCCTCCGGCGCGATCGCCAGAATCCGTCCCGCGCGCAGGGCGTCGCGCGCCCGCCCGAAGGCGGTGCGGTCGACCACGCCGCGGCGGATGGGGATCGCTCCGCCGAGCGAGAAAAGCAAGCCGATCGCCGGGTTCTTCCAGGTTTCGATCTTGGCGAATCCGGTGACCGAGCGGGGGATCAGGTGGGTGTAGAAAATCGGGACGTCGAGAAAATTCACGTGGTTGGCGACGATCAACAGCGGACCCTGATGCGGTATCCGCGCGAGTTCTTCGTCGTGCACGCGGCACAAGGTCCGGCCGAGGGCCCGGATCGGAGAATACACCACCGTCTGCGCGATGTTCATCCGCGGGATCCTATCCGCCGACGATGACGTCGATCGCCCTGGGGAAGATTTCGGCGGACATCCGGGGGGCGTCGGTCGAGAGGGTTTCCCCGTCGGCGTGGGCCGCGATCGTCCCGCTCAGGGCTTCCACCTCCAGTTTGGAGGTTTCCAGGTAGCGGATCGCCGGATGCCCGGCCTGCGTGCCCTGGATGAAGCGCGGGATCAGCAGGAAAATCCCCGCCCGGCTGACTTGCCCGGCGAGGCACACGGTGAATTTCCCGTCGTCGTTCTTCGATTGCGGCGCCATGTGGAACGAACCGCCCATCCGCCGCCCGTTCATCACCGAGACCATCAGCGCGGGTTGTTCGATCGTTCCGCCGTCGTGCGTGATCCGAAGGAGCGGGGCGCGGAAGTAGAGGAAGATGGTTTTCAGCGCGGCGGCCAGGTAGGAGGGAAACCCCGACAGCCAGGTAAGTTTTGCGGCTTCGAATCCGACAATGGTGTCGAACCCGATCCCGATCCCGTTCCCGAAATATCTGCCTTGCGGGAACAAGCCGCCGGTGACCTTGCCGACGTCCATCCGCTTGCGCTTCCCGGCCGCCAGGATCCGGCAGGAGGGTTCCAGCCCGCGGGGGACGTCGATCCCGTGCCCGAAATCGTTCCCCCGGCCGACGGTGATAATCCCCATCGCGGCTTCGCCCTCGCCGGCCAGCTTGGCCTGCATCAGGCCGTTCAGCACCTCGTTGGCGGTTCCGTCCCCGCCCATCGAGACGACCACGTCGTACCCTTCACCCGCCGCGCGGCGGGCCAGTTCCACGGCGTGCATCGGCCGTTCGGTGCGGGCAAGGTCGAAGGTGACGCCGAGCGCGCTGAGGAGCTGCTTGGCCTTGGGGATGTTGAATCCGCCTTCACCGCGGCCGGACGTGGGATTGACGATGACGCTGTATCGGGTCATAAACGGGGAATTCTCCGAAAGACGAGGATAGGGCGGGATGATACCATAACCTTACCGCGCCAGGGATGGGATCGAAGCGCCGGATGGAACCTTGAGCAACCGTTCAGGCGTCCATCCAATCCGTTTCGCCGCACCCGGGTCCGTGTTTGGTTAAAACACCTTCCCGCCCGCGGAGTTTCGTCCGCCATCCGATCGGCAGGGAGGGGCGGGTTCCCGCCGCGGGGTGAAAAAAAGGCGGCTCCCGCAAAAATGGCGGGGGGGCCGCCGAAGGCTTTGCGCTTTGGGCGGGATTACCCCTCCGCTGCCACCGGACGGATCTCGGTCCAACTCCGCCCGCCGTCCTTGGTGTACATCAACAGCGGAGTTCCGTCCTTGTGCGCGGCGGCCCAACCCTTGTTCCAATCGATGAAGTCGAATTGCCCGCTCCAATCAATGGGATCGATCTTTTCCCATATCTCGGTCGTCCCGGTGTAAATGTATAGTTCTTCTCCGACGGCCAGGCCGCTGACCACGTCCCCGCGGTACACCCGCCCGTCGCCGGAACTGCGGACCACCATCATCCCGCCGGGATAATCCATGATATGCCAATTTGAGCCGTCCAGATTGGAAGAGAACAGGAAGGCGGCGGTGGTGGGAGAGGTTTTGGAGGTGCATTCCACGGGCAGGAGCAGGTTGGTTTGCTGAGCAAAGAACGCCGGCGGCTGGATCCTGCAGGAGAAGTTGCCGGACGTAAACAGCCCGGGCGGCGCCGCGGGACTCGGGAGCTTGGCTTCGCTCCAGCTCTTGCCGCCGTCGAAGGTCTGGAAGAGGAATACTCCCGGACGGTTTCCGCGGCAGTCGCCGGTCATCCAACCGTTCCAGGGACCGGTAAATAGGATCCCCGTCTTTTCGCATTGCTGGATCGGGGAGTCCACGGCCGGATCGGTCACCATCTGCCAAGTGTTCCCGCCGTTTAAGGTCTGGAAGAGGGCGATCCGGTCGGAGGCGGGATCGTCGCCTTTATGCGCCAGGATCCAGGCGGTGTTCACATTGATGAAGAAGACGTCGGAGATGCGGTACTCTCCCGTCCATCTGGAGAGATCCAGCGGGGCGCTGGGTGTCCAAGCGGATCCGCCGTCGGTCGTCTTCCAGACGACCGGCGGATCCGAGGGGAGCTGAAGATTTGCGGAATAGTAGGTCACCAGCGCCGTTTCGGAATCCCAGAATCCGCCGACCGCCACCCGCTCGGTGGGCGGATCCACAAGGGTATTCTCCGGCGGGGTGACGTCCTTCCAAAATCCTCCGCCGTTCCCGGTCCAAAGGACATGGTCCCGCGTCCGGGGGTCGGCGGAGCCCCCGATCGCCCATCCCTTTTCGGCGTCGATCATATCGATGTGCGCGATCGCCAACGCAGTTCCCTCCTCCAAGCGCGGGATCGGGCCGGCTTGCGGCAAGCCGGTTTGGGTCGGCGTGGGGGTTTCCCCCATACCCGCCACGACGGCCGTCTCCGTGCGCGTCGCCGATGCTGGACTCTTTTTGGTCGGGGTGGCAACGGGGGATTCCGGAGTCGGCGGGAGGGTTCCCGGAGTGGGGAAATTGCACGCGGCAAGCCAAAAGAATACTGCAAGGAGGATGGTGCGGGTTGAGAATCGCATGATACCTCCGAAAGCTGCGTCAGGGTGGCGGTCGATCTGGATTATACGGTCAAACGACGGAAAGGGGAATTTTCACGCCGCCGGGGCGCGCACGGCCGCGGGCCGCAACGCCGCCCGAGGCTGTGGGAGGAACGCAAAACCGGCCGATGGCTTTCTGGCCGGTTTGTGGCGGGAGCGACGGGATTCGAACCCGCGGTCTCGGCCTTGACAGGGCCGCGTGTTAGACCAGCTACACCACGCCCCCGAGGCGCGGGCGCAATTTATACCACGGCGGAAGGGATGCGTCAACGGCACGGGCCGGCTTGCCCCTGCCGGGTTGCGCATGGCCGGCAACGGTGTTCTCCGGGAGCATTGGCGCCGGTCGGGGGTCGGATACCGGGGCGGGAGGGTCATCGGATACTGCCGCAAGCAACGTCCCGCACCGGATCGCTCCCAAGCGTTCGAATGCCCGGTGGCCGGCGGGGAGTTTGGTCCGGCGGATAGGCAAGGCTGGCGCGGCCGAATCCCTAATTTGCACTACGATATTATAATCAGACCCACTCCATTCGAAGGAGCTTGCGCATGGATTTTACGCCTTCCCTCGCAGATGTCCTTGAGTCGGCGGACAAGCTGATTGCCGCCGCCATCGCCGAGGACATTGGTTCGGGCGACGCAACCAGCCTGGCCTTGTTCTCCCCGCACGCCCAGGCGCGCGCGGCGATCATCGCCAAGGAGGATGGCATCGTAGCCGGATTGCCTGTCGCCCGGGCGGTGTTCACGAAAACGGATCCGAACCTCGTCTTCACCTCCGCCGTTTCGGACGGCGCCCTGGTGAAGCCGATGGATCTGTTGGTGAGCCTCGAGGGCGGCCTGAGGTCGATTCTCGCCCTGGAAAGGATCGTCCTGAATTTTTTGCAGCGCCTTTCCGGAATCGCGACCCTGGCGGGCCAATTCGTCAAGGCGGTGGCGGGCACCCGGGCGGTCATTCTGGATTCGCGAAAGACCACGCCGGGGTTCCGCGCCATGGAAAAGTATGCGGTGCGGATCGGGGGCGCCATGAACCACCGCCGCGGTTTGTACGACATGCTGATGGTGAAAGACAACCATATTCAGGCGGTCAAGTCGCTTTCCCTGGCCGTCCGGCGGGCGCGCCAAAGCTATCCGACCCTGCCCCTGGAAGTCGAGGTGGATTCCCTGGAGCATCTGAAGGAAGCCCTCTCCCTCCCGGTGGACCGCATCCTGCTGGACAATATGGATTTGAAGACGATCCACGAGGCCGTGGTCCTCGTGAACAACCGCGTGCCGCTGGAAGTATCCGGCGGCGTGACCCTCGACAACGTCCGTCCGATCGCCGAGACCGGAGTGAATTACATCTCCGTGGGCGCATTGACGCACTCGGCGCCGGCTTTGGATCTCAGCCTGGAGCTCGTTTCCTGATGCCGCCCGTCCGCGCCTGCGCCGCCCGATGACTTCGTCCACCACTCCGGAAAGCCTGATCACACTCGCCAAGACGCGGCTGGGCGGGGCATTGGTCATCCTCGGACATCATTATCAAAAGGACGAAGTGATCCGCTTCGCGGATTACCGGGGCGATTCGCTGAAATTGGCCCGCGATGCGGCGGCTTGCCGGGATGCGAAATACATCGTGTTCTGCGGGGTGCGCTTCATGGCGGAGACGGCCGCCATCCTGGCGAATCCCGGGCAGGTGGTCATCTTGCCCGAACCCGAAGCCACATGCCCGCTGGCGGAAAAAGCGGATCCGCTTCAGGTGGAGGATGCCTGGAAACAATTGGGCGGCATGCTGGATGCGGAACGCGAAATCATGCCGGTGACCTATGTGAATTCCGAAGCGGGGCTGAAGGCCTTTTGCGGAATGCACGGCGGCACGGTGTGCACGTCCTCCAATGCGCGCGCAATCCTGGAATGGGCCCGCGCCCGCCGGCCGCGGACGTTTTTCTTCCCCGACCAGCATTTGGGACGCAACACCGGCCTGCGGATGGGGATCTCCGCGCAGCGGATGCCGTTGTGGGATCCGCGCCGGGAGTTGGGCGGGAACGACCGGGAGATGATCGCCGCGGCCGAGATTCTCCTCTGGAAGGGCTGGTGCTATGTCCACCAGCGGTTTCTTCCCGCGCACGTGGAGGCGGCCAGGAAAAACCGCCCCGGGGTGCGGGTCTGGGTCCATCTCGAGTGCACCCAGGAGGTCGTCCGGCTGTCGGACGGCGCCGGATCGACCGCCGACATCATCCGGCTGGTGGACGCCGCGCCGGCGGGAAGCCGATGGGCGATCGGAACCGAGGGAAACCTGGTGAACCGGCTGGCGCGCGAACATCCCGAGCAGGAAATCCGCCTCCTCTCGCCCGATCCCAACAACTGTGTCACCATGAACAAGACCACGCTCGCCTCCCTGGCCCGCGTGGCCGCGGGGTTGTTGCGCGGGGAAGAAATCAATCCGGTCCGCGTCCCGCCGGATGTGGCGGAACCCGCCCGGGCCGCGCTGGATCGCATGCTGGAGGTCCGCGGATGAACCTGGTTCAATCCGATGTGCTGATTATCGGGTGCGGCATTGCCGGCGCCAGCGCGGCGCTGAAGCTCTCCGAGGACCGCCAGCGCCAGATCACGGTGGTCACCCGGGCCCAGGATCCGGAGGAAAGCAACACCCGCTACGCCCAGGGCGGGATCGTCACCCTCGGAAAAAACGACACCCCCGAACTGCTGGTCCGGGACATTGTCGATGCGGGCGCCGGATTGAGCCTGCCTTCAGCCGCCGCCCTCATGGCGCAAGAGGGGCCGGCATTGATCCGGGATCTGCTGATCGAACAGGCCCGGGTGCCGTTTGACCGGACACCGGGGGGCGAGTTGGATTACGGACGGGAAGCGGCGCATTCCCTGCCGCGGGTCCTGCATGTGGGGGACGCCACCGGCAAAGCCGTCATCCGCGGATTGCACGACCTGATGGCTGAACGTCCGAACATCCGCATCGTTCCCAATGCCACCGCCGTCGACCTGATCACCTTCCCGCACCACGCCCGCGACCCGCTGGCGGTCTACCAGCCGATCACCTGCCACGGAGCCTACGTGTTCGACCAGGCCAGCCGCGAAGTGAACCGGTTCCTGGCTGACGCCACCGTATTGGCCACCGGCGGATTGGGCCGCATCTACCGGTACACTTCCAACCCCGAAGGCGCCCGCGGAGACGGCTTGGCGATGGCCAACCGGGCGGGGGCGCGGGTGATCAACGCCGAATACATCCAATTCCATCCGACGGTGTTCGCCGCCCCGACCGGCGAGGGATTTCTGGTGTCCGAAGCGGTGCGGGGAGAGGGCGGGCGCCTGCTGACGCCGGACGGCCGGGCGTTCATGTCCGAATACGCGCCGCAGTGGAAGGAGCTTGCCCCGCGCGATATCGTCGCCCGGGCGATCCACCACGAGATGGTGGTGCACGATTACCCGCACGTGCTGTTGGATATTTCCTTTCTGCCCGCTCCGCAGGTGAAATCCCGGTTCCCGAACATCCATGCGCGCTGTTTGGAGGCCGGGTTTGACATCACCCGCGAACCGATCCCGGTGGTGCCCGCGGCGCATTATTCCTGCGGAGGGGTGTGGACGGACACCCGCGGGCGCACGACGATCCCCGGTTTGTACGCCGCGGGAGAGACCGCGTGCACGGGAGTCCACGGCGCCAACCGTTTGGCCAGCACGTCCCTGCTGGAAGGGCTGGTGTGGGGCCGGCGCGCGGCCGTCGATATCGCCGAATCCGAGTCCCCGGCCGAGGTCGATCCGGACCAAGTGCCGCCGTGGATGCCGGGCCTCAGCGAGGGGGCGGACCCCGCGCTGATCTGGCGTGACGTGCGAACCATCCAATACACCATGTGGCACTACGTCGGGCTGATCCGCTCCGCCGTCAGGCTCAAACGCGCGCTCAGCGACCTGTACCACCTCAATGAGGAGATCGAGGGCTTCTACCGCACCACCCAGCTCAGCGACGCCCTGATCGGCCTGCGGCACAGCATTCACGCCGCGCTGGTGGTGGCCGGCGCCGCCAAACTCAACCGCACCGCCATCGGCTGCCACTTCCTCGAGGACGGCAAGCAGGCGGGGGTGCTCTAGAATCCACGAAGCCACACGAAGAAGATCGGAAATTACACAAAGGCTATCCTGGTAAAAAACAGGGGGATATAGGAGAGAGATCCTGTACCGTCAGGAAGTCTATGCGTTCATCGGATGCGCGATGGTTGTCCACCGGACCCTCGGACCGGGGTTTCTGGAAGGGGGATATGCGGATGCTTTGTTAATTGGATTTTCGAAGAGGGGAATTCCTTTTGAAAAAGAAAAAAGCTATCCGGTTGTCTATACGGGAAGTAAACTAAAACGCGGATACAATGCAGATGCGGTTTGCCATTCAAAAATCATTTTGGAATTAAACGCTGTTACACAAATATCCGCGCGGGAGGAAGTACAATTATTGTATTGTTTCAAAGTAACCGGTCTCCAATTGGGCATTTGGATTATTATCGGGAGCGTTGGAAACCGCGAATGGAAACGGATGATAATTTGAACCGATATTCCTTCGTGTCCTTCAGATTTTCTTCGTGCGTCTTCGTGGATTCAAAGGAGAACCGATGAAGATAGCGGTGATCGGGGCGGGGATCGGCGGGTTGGCGGCGGCCCACGACCTGGTGCGGACCGGCCACGCCGTTGCGCTGTTCGAAGCCGAAGCGGCTCCCGGCGGCCTCGGCGGCGGGTTCCGCGACGAAGCCTGGGAATGGAGCGTTGAAAAGTACTACCGGCACTGGTTCACGTCCGACCGCGACATCCTCGGCTTGATCCGCGAGTTGGGATGGGCCCGCCACATCGTCGTCCGGCGGCCCATCACGGCCGTGTACCATGGAGGAAAATTCCACCCTCTCGACAGCATACCGTCCTGGCTGGCCTTCCCGGGATTGCCCCTCCCGCTGCGCTTCTGGAACCTGCTGATCGCCGGATCGTTCTTGAAGCTGAATCCCTTCTGGCAATGGATGGAAGCGTATCCCGCGGACGTCTGGATGCGGCGCTGGTTCGGAAGCCGGATTTACGATCAGATGTGGAAACCTCTCCTGATCGGAAAATTCGGCGAAGAAAACTACCGCCGGATACCGATGTCGTGGTTCTGGGCCCGGATGCATTCCCGCACGCCGCAATTGACCACCTACGCCGGAGGGATGCAGGCTCTGCTGGACCAGCTGGCCGGCCGGCTGATGGAGATGGGCGCGGCCGTCCGGTTTTCCGATCCCGTCCAAGGGATGCATGCCCGTCCGGAGGGCGGCATCGAACTGGCTTCCGTATCGGGAAAAAAGACGTTCGACGCCTGTTTGTGCACCGCTTCGCCTCATCAATTGGCGGCGATGGCGCCCGGGCTTCCGGCGGAGTATCTCTCGCAATTGCATTCCCTGCGGCACATGGGGGCGGTGGTGATGGTGTTCGCGCTTTCCCACAGGCTTTCCGAGCAGGGAATCTACTGGCACAACCTGCCCAAGGACGCCGGCTTTCCCTTCCTGGCGATGGTCGAGCATACGAATTTTCTTTCCCCGGAGCATTTCGGAGGAGACCACATCGTTTACTGCGGGGATTATCTCCCGCTCGGCCACGAATACTTTTCGCTTCCGAAGGAGGAACTGCAAAGGCGCTTTCTTGCCGTTCTCCCGCGCTTCAATTCCGCTTTTCGACCGGAGTGGGTGCGCAAGTCCTGGTTGTCGAAAACCGAATACGCCCAGCCAATCCCGACCGTGCGCCATTCCCGGAACATCCCCGCCGTGCGCACCCCGATGCCGGGATTGTATTTTGCCAGCATGAGTCAGGTCTATCCGTGGGATCGGGGAATGAACTACGCCGTCCGCCTCGCCCGCCAAGCGGCGCGGTTGATGATCCAAGACCACAAATAGAACGGCCACAAAGAGCACCAAGGGCACAAAAGGCACAAAAGGGTTTGTGCATTTTGCGCCTTATGCGGCTATCTATTCCCCAAACTTTTTCTGAAATTGGATTATCTCCTCAGCCCCCCGTCCCTGCCCTTTCCTCACCCCCAACCCCACAACCCCTTCCCCCTCTCCTGCCTTATGCCAGGAGAGGGG
>JAFGKK010000093.1 GCA_016928575.1 Anaerolineales bacterium | reverse complement strand
CGCGCCGGGGCGGGCGAAGCAATCTCCCTCTTTTTCCAGCGAAGGAGATTGCTTCGCTCCCTGCGGTCGCTCGCAATGACACCCTTTACGGCTTTTTCAACACCCTGCTAAAGGGAAAAACAGGCGAGCTCCAGCCTCCGGTGATCGCTCGGCCTACCCGTCATCCCCAACCCCTCTCCCTGCGCCCGCCCTCGCACACAGGGTCCGACCCCGCCGGGTTGAGCCGCCTTCGAAATGGCATCCACCAGGGGTGGTCCAAGCGGGAATCCAAGGGAGATCAAGGCTGGATGCCCGCCAAATGCGCGCGGGCAAAACGACAATTTTCCTTTTTCGACGATCATACAAACAAAGCCCGGCGCGCGCCGGGCTTTGTTTGTATATCCACTTCCCAACTGCGGAAATGTCACGTCCCCGGCGGCGGCATTTCGATGATTACCTTAATCCCGTCGCGCTTGACGGCCGCCGCAAACGCCTCGGCGGCCTTCTCCAGCGGGAAGCGGTGGGTGACGAGCGAACGCACGTCCACCAAGCCCTGCTCCACCAGCTCGATCGCGCGCGGATAGGTGTGCTTCATCCGCCGCACCAGCATGAAGGTGATCCCCTTGCGGCGGGCGACCGAGGCGCGGAAAGCGGTCCGGTCGTCGGGCGGAATCCCGGCCAGCAGGATTTTTCCGCCCGGGCGGAGGATGTTCACCGCCGTTTCCACCGCGGCGTTTTCCCCGGCGCACTCGAAAACCACGTGCGGCGGATCAACGCCGGCCAGGGCGACGGCGTGCTTATCCACCAGGCGGCAATCCTCGAACCCGAGCGCGCGCGCGGCCTCCAGGCGATGGGGCAGGACCTCGGTGGCGAGGACGCTTTTCACCCCGAAGAGGCGGACAAGTTGGAGGACCAGCAGGCCGATCGGTCCGCAGCCGAGCACCGCCACGCGCATCTCGTGCCGCAAGTGGGCCAGGTCCACGGCGTGGATCGCCACCCCCAGCGGTTCGAGCATCACGCCGTCGGCGTCGCTGAGTTGATCCGGAATGGGAAAGCAGACCCGTTCCGGCCAGGCCAGGTACTGCCGCAGCGCGCCGTCCTGTTTCCCGTATCCGGCGAAGACAACCTTCTCGCACAGGTTGGGATTCCCTTCGCGGCAATGCTCGCATTCTTCGCAAGGGATGGAAGGATCCACCGCCACCCGTCGGCCGTCAGGCGTCGCCGCGGAGAATTCGTGCCCGAGCACCACCGGCTCAGCCAGCCGCGCCTCGCCGATCGCCCCTTCCGCAAACCAATGCAGATCCGATCCGCATATTCCAACGGCGGACACACGCAGGAGGATTTCGCCCGCAGCCGCTTTCGGCACGGGCTCCTCGTGGAGCCGCAAATCCCCGGGAGCATGCAGGCGGACGACCTTCATCGATGGACCGCTCATGAATGACGGTATACCTCCCAATCCAGGTACTTCGTAAAGGCTTCCTCCAGGACGGCCGCGCAGGGGGCGGGATTGATCGCCGCATGGTGCTCAAAGCCGTTGTCGCAGATGTGGGCCAAGAGCTTCTGGAAATTGGGGATCTTCACCACGCCGTATCCGCCGAAGGTGGCAAGCTTTTCACCGGTCAACTCGCCCTCGCCCAGGTAGGCGGCCACCCAGCCGGTTTGGTCGTCGGTCGAGACCCGGCAGTAGGTGATGGGCCCCGCCCGCAGGCGGCCGACGACGGTGCCATAGGCGTTCTGCTTGCCGACCGTCCCGGCGATGATCGCCTGGTAATCCATCACCGGCGCCTCCTTGCCCGTTTCCTCAAACAAGGCCTTCGGCAGATTGGAGCAGTGGAAAATCACCGCTTTGTCGGGGTCGCTGCCGAAGTTGTTGTTCCAATCCACCAACGCCGAGGGCTTGCCCGTCGCCAGCACCATCGCGTACATGCCCACCAGTCCGGTGATGTCGGTTTCGCAGGCGGCGGGCATCAGGCCGTTGCTCATCATGCTCATCAGCGTGCAGGGCACCACGCCGTAGAACTCCTCCATCGAGGTCCAGCACTGCAGGGCGCTTCCCGCCAGCTCGTTTTCTTCCATCCAGCCGTCGATCACGCGCCCGAGCTTGGCCATCTTGAGGAGCGCCTGGGGGTCGATTCCCGCCGTCGGCACATAGG
Organism: Anaerolineales bacterium; assembly: GCA_016928575.1. Lineage (NCBI taxonomy): Bacteria > Bacillati > Chloroflexota > Anaerolineae > Anaerolineales > Anaerolineales bacterium. The sequence goes on along the minus strand of JAFGKK010000093.1, from coordinate 9,658 downwards.
CCCGGATCTCCTCCAATTTGGTCTTGACCCCGGGATCGGAATCCGCAAGCTTCCACGCCCGGCCGAATATCTCCGAAAGGTCGATCGTCTCGACCGAGATACCGCTGCGCTCGAGGATCTTTTCGCTGTAACGGACGGTCTTGAAGGCGGCCGGCCGCGCGCCGATCATGCCCAGCCGGACGGACCGCAATCCGCGCACGACCCGGCAGACGGCGGCGAACCGGCGCAGGTCGGCTCGGAAATCGTCGCCTTCCGGATCCATGGTGTGATTGGTTGTCAGCGAATAGCGGATCCCATACTGATGCAGGTTGCAGGCGCAAGACATCTTCCCGCAGAAGGAATCCCGCCGGTCGGCCAGGGTCATCTTGGCCGGATCGTCGGGGAAGGCGTGGATCAGCACCGGAACCTTCAATCCGGCCCAGCGCAGGGCGTTGGCGATGGCGGTTTCTTCGCCGAAGTTCGGGAGGGTGACGAGGATCCCGTCGATCTCTTCGCGGCGGGATTTAAACAAGTCCGCACATTTGTGCGAATCCCCCAGGCTGAACACCGCGCCGTATTGGGTGTCGTCCGGCGTCAGGCATACCGCCCGGATGCCCTCCTGTTCCAGGACCTTAAGGATGGTTTTCCTCCCGCTGTCGCATAAGTGAGCGGGGAAAAAACCACGGTTTCCGACGATCACGCCCAGAGTGACAGGTTTCCCTTCGAGTTTCATGATTTCCTCCAATGAATTCCGGCCGAATCAGCCGGAGCCGGTTTAGTAGCGGCGGCATCCGATTCCCATGCCGGAACGGCCGGACGGCATGCCGCGCCCATCGAGCTCTGCAGTCTATCAAGCGGATTCTACCCCGACTCACGCCCTGCCACCATGCGGCACGGTCCGGCCAGATTTCGATCCGGGCGCCAACCCTGCGGCGCGGGAAGGCGAAACGGCTTCTTTCCCCACGGATATGGAAACCAAGGACTTCGGGCTTCCCGCCTCTTGGCAGTCCCCACCCAAACGCCGGCCGGCAGCAGAGGGTATAATCCCGCAACACACGGCAATTCCCGCGTCGACTTCCGGCAACGCAAACCGCGCCCGCGGAACCGGCATCGCCGCCGGAAGGCGCACTCGACGGTAGACGCCAATCCCAGGAGAAGGGTATGAAACCAAACGACGTTCCAAACGCCATCGACCGCGGCGAGACCGCGCTGGGGATCGAGTTCGGCTCGACCCGGATCAAGTCGGTGCTGATCGGACGGGATTCTGCGCCCATCGCCGCCGGAAGCTTCGAATGGGAAAACCGGCACGAAAACGGATTTTGGACCTATCATTTCGACGAGATTTGGAGCGGACTGCAGGAAAGCTTCCGCCGGCTTCGCGCCGAAGTCCGGAAGAAATACGGCGTCCCGCTCCAGACGGTCGGCGCCCTCGGCTTCAGCGCGATGATGCACGGGTATCTGGTGTTCGACGAAAACGGAAAACCGCTTGTCCCGTTCCGCACCTGGCGCAACACCGTCACCGCTCCGGCCGCCGAACAGCTTACGGAGCTGTTCCAATTCACCATCCCCCAGCGCTGGAGCATCGCCCATTTGTATCAGGCCGTTCTAAACCGGGAGCCTCACGTCCGCGATATTCGATTCCAGACCACCCTGGCGGGCTACGTGCATTGGAAGCTGACCGGCCGCAAGGTGTTGGGGATCGGCGAAGCCTCAGGCATGTTCCCCGTCGACGGAAAAACCAACGGCTACGACGGACGCCTGCTGCGCCTTTTCGAGGACCGGCTTGCCCCGCAAAAGCTTCCCTGGAAGCTTCAGGATATCCTGCCGAAAATCCTGATGGCGGGGGAAGCCGCGGGGAACCTGACCGAGGAAGGGGCCGGCTTGCTCGATCCGGAAGGCGGGCTGCGCGCGGGGATCCCACTCTGCCCGCCGGAGGGGGACGCCGGCACGGGCATGGTTGCGACCAACAGCGTCGCCGAGCGGACCGGCAACGTTTCGGCGGGCACCTCCGTCTTCGCCATGATCGTCCTCGAAAAGCCGCTCTCAAAGCTGTATCCGGAAATCGACATGGTGACGACGCCCGCCGGCAAGCCCGTGGCGATGGTCCACAGCAACAACTGCACCTCCGACCTCAACGCCTGGGTCGCCCTGTTCCGGGAATTCGCCGAGGCGCTGGGCGCGGAAACGGCCGAAGACAAGCTTTACGAACTGCTGTATACGCGGGGCCTGGCCGGGGAGGCGGACGGCGGAGGGCTCCTGGCCTACAATTATTTTTCGGGCGAGCACCTCACCGGGCTTGCGGAAGGGCGTCCGCTGTTCGTCCGGACTCCCGAAAGCCGGTTCACCCTTGCGAACTTCATGCGCACCCATCTGTTTTCGGCGCTGGGCGCGCTGAAAACCGGATTGGAAATTTTCGAGAAGGAGCGGGTGAAGATCGACCGGATTCTCGGCCATGGCGGCTTCTTTAAAACCAAGCAAGTCGGCCAACGGATCATGGCGGCGGCGATGAACGCCCCCGTTTCGGTGATGGAAACCGCCGGCGAGGGCGGTGCGTGGGGGATGGCTCTGCTCGCCGCCTACATGCTCCGCAAGGCGGAGAAGCAATCCCTGGAGGCGTTCCTGGCCGACAGGGTCTTTGCGGGGCAGACGGGCACGACCGTCGATCCGGATCCGGCGGACGTCGCCGGTTTTTCGGCGTTCATGGAACGCTACAAGCTGGGGCTGGTTATTGAAAAGACCGCCGTGGAAGCTTTACGATAGGAAACCCTCACCCCGCCCCCCTGTTGTCCCTCCATTTGCAGGGCCAATGGGAGGACAACAGGGTGCGGAAGAAAGGACAATAACCAGGATGCTCGATCAACTCCGACAGGACGTTTGCCGCTGGAACAAAGAGCTTCCGAAAAACAACCTGGTCGCCTGGACCTCCGGCAACGTCAGCGGGCGCGATCCGGAAACCGGGTTGGTCGTCATCAAGCCCAGCGGGATCCGTTACGAGGACCTGACCCCCGCCGGCATGGTCGTCGTCGATCCGGACGGGAAGGTGATTGAGGGGACGCACAAGCCCTCCTCCGACACCTTCGCCCACACGTATGTTTACCGCCACCGCCCGGATATCCACGGCGTGGTCCACACCCATTCGACCTTCGCCACCGCCTGGGCGGCGGCCGGCAAGCCGATTCCGGCGGTGCTGACCGCGATTTGCGACGAGTTCGGCGGGCCGATTCCGGTCGGCGCATACGCGAAGATCGGCGGTGACGAAATTGGGAGGGAAATCCTCCGGTCGATCGGGGCAAGTCCGGCGATCCTGATGAAGAACCACGGGGTATTCGCGATCGGGAAAACGCCGGAGGCGGCCGTCAAGGCGGCGGTAATGGCCGAGGATGCCGCCCGCACGGCTTTCTACGCGCTGCAGGTCGGGACGCCGGACGAGATTCCCGCCGAGGAGATCGCCCGCGCGCATCGGCGCTACCTGGAGGAATACGGGCAAAAGTAAACGGGGCCTGATCCCGACATCAGTGGGTTGCGGCCGGATGCCAAAGAAGGCTGGAATGCACGGGCCGTTCCCTTTCCCCTCCGGCATATAATGGAATCCGGAAACACGAATGGGGCAATCCGCAGGAATCATACCCTTCGCTTGTTTTGTTCCGAGCAACCCTCTTGCCTGCCGCGGGATCATCCGCAGGCAAGATCCCGTGTGGCGCAACCCCTGCGAACCGCTCCCGGGAGGAGAATCACCGTCAGAAAAATCCACCACCAAGGAGGAGCCATGCCCGCGTTCAATCCGGCGATAATCCTGATCGGCTGTTTGGGAGGATTGCTGCCCGACGCGCTGCGGATCGCCCGCAACCGGTACCGGGCCGACGCCCTGGCGTATTTGAAACGACCCCAATTCTGGCTTGGGGTTCTGATGCTGGCGCTGGTCGGCGGACTCACTGTGTGGGTTTTTAACCTGTCCGCCGCCAAAGACGCGTTGATCTACGGCTACGCCGCCCCGGCGGTCATCTCCCAGCTGGTGGCCAGCGTCGTGCCCGAGGATCAGGAGCCACCTCGGGCGCAGGGCGCGCCGCGCAAAACGGCGCCGTCCGAAGCGCAGGGTGGGTTTAATCTGTTGAAGTGGTGGCGGGCTTAACGGACCGACCGCTTCATTCCCGAATTCCTCTCCCCGCCCCGCTTTCATTCTCATGGACGGGGGGCGGAAAACCGCGCACCGGAGAATCGGAATACCGCCGCCTTGCGCAACGGCGCCGTTTACAGCCGCCGCGGGGATAGGATTTGGAATTTAACACCCGGAAGGCGAGCTCTTGCCGTACGACCCGATCCCATCCCGCTTAACCCCATAGTCCGTCCCGCCTTTTCGGAGCACTCACATACATCTCCCGGGCCGTAATATACACATCTGATGAATAGGCAGGGAAGAGTCATCGTCGATACGAACGGGTCCCCATTTCTCCCGCTTTCGGTAATGTCCGCTTCGCTGCGGCAGGAGGCGGCCGAGGGTATAATCCCCGTCGGAGAACCCGATGAATAAAAAGCCAAGGTTCCAGAATTATGGTCGATCCTTAAGCGCCGCGTCGTCCTTGCGCGCGCGGAACCTTCTTTCGATCCCGGGCGCAATCATCCTATTTGCCGGCCTCGCCGCCGCCTGCTCGGCCGCCGGCGGGGCGGAAGCCGAGATGACCCGCGCCGCGCAGACCGTGGCCTTGATGGTCACCGGTCTGGCCCGCCAACAGCCCTCGCCCACACCGACCGCGTTCTCGGCGCCCTCGGGCGCGCCCACCGCCACGGTCGGGCCGAGCATCACCCCGAGCGAGATCGCCACCATCGCCTTCCCGACCAACACCCGGGCCATGCGCCGGGCGACCTACAACGGCTCCACCCCGACCACCGATCCCGCCTCGCTTTTAACGCACACGCTCACCGCCCGCTGCAACGCGGCCTTTTTCGTCGGTTATGCCGCGCCGATCTACGAAAACACCGAGGTCGCGATGGATTCCACGTTCACCGTCACCTGGGTGCTGCGCAACGCGGGGACCTGCACCTGGTATCCGAGCTACTTTGTCTACTGGCATTCCGGCGCGCGAATGGAAGCGCCGGCCTACTTTTTCCTCAACGAAGTCGTCGCCCCGAACCAAACCTTGTTCCTCTCGGTCACCTTGAAGGCGCCCGACGAACCCGGGAAATATTACCAGCGCTGGTACTTCCGCGATCCGACCGACGAGCAATTCGGGATCGGGCCGGACTACGACGAACCGCTGATGGTGCGGATCGTGGCGGTCTGAAAGGCGGCCAACGTCGATCGGGCGTCCGCCGCAGGAGAACCCACCCACAGGACACGGACGATGTCCGCTCCCGGGCGTTGTTATTGGAGAAACGATGGGCTCTATGGGCCGCGGCGTAGGTTTTTCACGCGATCAAGGATGGAACGGCGGTCCTCGCCGAAAGGGTACGTGAACGTTTACAAGCGTCGACAGGCTCTTCCGACCCCCGGAGTTGGATAAGCGCGGATTTTCTTGGTCTCACAAACGATTGGAATGCCGCCCGAAAGCGATGTCGGTGTCTTTGGGCATCGGAGCCCGCGGAGTCGGTCGACACCGGACGGAATCCGGACCTGTTGCCGAGAACCCACTCCCGGCGGATTCTCAAGCATCCAATTTATTTTGTCTTGAACTGCGACAAAGAAAAGGCGGTTTGCCGGTTGCTTTGCGCGGCGGTTGTCCATTCTCCTATTTTCCGGCCTTACGGAGCATATCTAATTGCACCGACAATCGACTGTATAGAATGCCATCCAAAAATTGATTTAGAATTTCATTTTCAACATCTTCCGTATCCAGATAGCTGATTTGTTCAGCCATGAGGGAAAGCGCCGACCGGATTTTCGTATATTCGTCAATATCCGACCGCGACCATGCACGGTCATAAATTTCAAAGACTTTCGAAACCGGCACGGTAATACCATTTTTCGAAGAGGGACTCCTTCCGTCTTGTGCAAGGTCGCCAATGGCCAAGGGCCAAGCGAAATATCTATTCCTCCCTTCAAAAAAGCGTTTTCGTACGGGCAGCCCTACGCCGCGCGTAAACCTCTTGTAATCTTCTTCCGGACGACAGAGTCTTTCAATAATCTCGCGCCCCAACTCCTTGCTAACCGAACCTTTTAGGATACCAATGTACCAATCGCCGCGAAAGCCGCCCCCCGGCAACGGACAGACGCGCATGTCTTTGGCGAGTTCTGCATTCCAATCCACCAATTCCCGCAATTGGGAGTACCAACACACGTACACGTTGGCCTTTGCGGGCAATGCCAGAGTTTTAGAGCGAATCAGGTTCATCGCGTCCGCGCCGTATGGATCCGGATCCTTTGTCCGCTCCGCAGCGATTACCCGAACGGCTTTGTGCCCCATGGAAAGCAGGCGGGCCAATGCCCGGAGTTCCTTCGTCCAATCATCGGCATTGAGATTGAACCCATTTTCGTTCCCGGGATTCGACCACAATGATTGCCGGGTCTTCTCGTACAGAAGCTTGTCCAGGAAATCTTTCCTCACCCCCAACGCCGGATCATCCGCGACGTACTTCCCATCGACGTTGAATTTCGCGATGAGTGCATCAATTACCATGCAGGATAGGGTTTCGCGGGCGGTTTGGTCGAACCAGAATCGAATTTCACCGTTCCTCTCCGACTCGGGGGAAGCAACCGCTTGCCAGATCTCATCCCATTTGGTTGGAGCCCAAATTCCGTCGGTCCCCTTTTGAAGGGTCATATTGGTATGGGATTCAAACCACGTTTGGCGATACGCGAGAAGCAGAACATTGCAAATGTAAGGCCAAACGTAAATCCGCCCTTCCGGCTTATCGACCAATTCCTCCCTTACGAGGATGGATTCTCCCGTGTCTGCTTCGGTATCCCTCACGCCCGTGATCTCGTAGAACTGCCTTTTTACATCATCGGACTTGCGGGAAAATTCATCCACGGTGCACAAGACGGTGCGATTCACCGGCCGATCCTTCAGGACATCCAGGGAATCGTGAATAGCTTCCGACAATTGCGAGTTAAACGGCTGGACCACAACATCCAAAGCGTCGGATTCTTTTCCGAAGTCAATTTCGTTTTCCGATTCGAATTCTCTGCGGTTCGGCCGGGAAAGACCGGCGCGCAGCATCTCTGCCATCTCTTGGTTGTAAGCCGGCTGGAGCCTGCCGTCCTCCTGAAAGACGTGAAGAATGAGGCCGGGACGGTGGGGACTTGCGGTTTCCAAACCCACTATGCCGTCCAGATGGTTCTTTTCCAATTTAAAACAATCGATCATTTCCTTGGAAGCACTTGCCGGTATCCTTTCGCGGCGGATTACCGGCAGCTTGGATTCGTATTCCGCCGCTCCGGTCATCCCACCGCTGATCACGACATGCCGTTGGCCGAACACATCCACAAACCTGCACGATAGGACCGCATCGGCCAGCGTGGCGGCCTTCTTAACCGCCTCGTCGGCCTCGGGAACATTGCTGTGCGTCCCCACCATTACCAGGCTGATTCCGTAATTTCGCATGAGGTGCACAAAGGTGGGCAGGAAGATGTTTCCCGAAGTCATGCTCTCCCGCAGAAAGGGATAGCTTACGCCGATTTGGCTTACGTCGCCCAGGACGACTCTTCGGATCTTGGCGACGGCTTTCTCGCCGTTCCGCTCGTCCCTCCGGATCAGCACGTCGCAGACGAATTGGACAAATTCCTCGGGCAGAATATATCCGCCCTTGAAATCCAATTCGAACAATGCGGAACTGGGATGGTCGCGGGTATCCTCCCGACCGCGTAAACAGAATTTCCGAATAAGCACTTTATTGATCGGCGCGATATTCTGCCAATCGCTTTCGGTGTTTGCATAGGCAAGCTTTTGCCAATCGAATGTCTCGCTGATCTGACTGCTCAGAATGGGCCATTTTTGTTTTGCTTCCCCTTCATCCCGCTGCTCGATCAGCGGCACGTCGGAAAGCCGGATGAGCATCACCGATTCCGGCGTCTCATCGATCAGTCCCTTCACCAGAAAATTCATTGCAATACTGGTTTTAAGGGTTCCTCGATCGCCTTCGATCATGATTACATTTCCGCGAAGACAGGTCGTTTCCTGTTTCCCAATTCTTCCAGTCACCTGTTGTGCGCGGAATATATTTTTGGCAAGCACGGAATCAAAATCGTCGATCCCGAAGCATTCTGCAAACGTTTTTTTGGCATAGGTATCATCCGTCGAAGTCCGCGGATTCTGCGTCGAATCCGTCTTTAGAACGATATGGTGCAACGAAGGGTAGACGACGATCCCGCATCGGGCCGGTTCTTTTTTCTCGGGCGTGGATCTAGGCGGATTCCTCAAAGGGAAGGGAGGGGTAAACAGCTTTTCGAATTTAATCGGTTTAAATGGATGGAGGCCGCGGACGTGATTGGAGTACCGGGATTTCTCGATTTCGATATGGCGGACGGCGTACCCCTGATCCTTGGTCGAGGAAAGGCGGATCACCACGTCCGCGATGGTCGAATCAAACGGCGTCTCATCGCTGGTTTCCACGATAAAAACGCCGATCCGCCGATATCGTTTGAACAAGCGGAACAATTGATGGATCTGGTTTCGGGAAAGCGGCTTGTCGCTGAACATATTCAGGCTGTCGATTACCACCAACGGCAATATCGCGCGCGCCTCAGGGCATTTGATGATTTTCGCCGACTCCGCATCGATCGTAGATTCCATTCCTGAAAGCTTCCACTCGTTCTTTTGTTGCACCATTTCGTTCCATGTATTTCTTAAAATGATTTCGATGGCATTCCAGCCTCCGATAAGGTCATTCAACTCTTCACGTTGTTGTCTCCATCCGTCGCCCGGCTGTTCCGCGATACGAGCGGCCGCACTTGCCGATCGCATCAATTTCGCAATCAAATCAGTCACGGACATCGTAGGAAAATTTTTTATTTTCTTAGTCGTGATGGTTAAATATCGACGGATTTGTGTCATTTTTCTTGAGAACCTTCCCACCAGAAGGCTGCGCCTTTCTTCTTCCTGCTTTCTGATGGTTTCATCCAAAATCGGATTTTTCAGTTCCCGGAGTAATTGACGCGCCAAATCCACAGACACCTGCGCCAGGTGGGAAAGGACCGCATGGGGATCGTCATCCCGGAGAGATTCCAGCTTGCGGGAAGCCATGAGCAGATGTTCCAGTTGCCGGAAACGCCTCCAAAAAACCGTATCGCTTTTTTCGTCTTCCCCCGCGATCTCGCGCGGGGTAAGCATGGGAAGTAAGACCGCAGGGTTAACCAGAGTACGGTGATTCTTTTCTTCCCCGCAGGGGAGGTAAGCCGTACGGTAATCGAGAGGGGCATCCTGTGCGGCCGGGCAGGCATCCGGTCGAGTCAGTATGTTAAGCAAGTTTTTCGCATGGCTTTCGGGGGTGAAGAATTCATCGGATTCACCCAAATGGCCAACCTCCGATAAGTAATTCTCGCCATACGGGATCCCATATTCAATTCTTTCCGCCCATCCGAAGTCCTTTGCCTTCGCTTTGATTTCATCGATGGTCGATTCCAATGAGATAAACGCCGACACGGCTCGGTTCTCTTCGGTTTTATACACAACGCCCTAAAATATTGCGCATAATTTCCTTAGCGTATCGTTTCCTTTTTTCCAGAGATTGAAGGTGCTTTCTACGG
>JAFGKK010000092.1 GCA_016928575.1 Anaerolineales bacterium | reverse complement strand
TATCCCCTGGCCCCTTCCCCCTCTCCTGGCATAAGTCAGGAGAGGGGGAAGGGGTTGTGGGGTTGGGGGTGAGGAAAGGGCAGGGACCGGGGGCTGAGGAGATACATTTTTTTATTTGCTCAGCCAGTTGTCGTCATGCCGGCACCCGCCCGCGGCGCGTTCTTCGCCGGGGGTGAAATTAACCAGCATCCGTTAAATCTTCAATAAATACTGGACCCCGGCTTCGAACCCCGCTTCCCTCGCTTCCCCCGCTTCGCGAGGGCGGGCGCGAGTGAGCCACGCCGGGGTGACGGACAAAACCTATTACACCGGTGATGTTATGCTTAGATTATTCTGTCGAAATAAGCTGCCTGAGCAGTTGCTTTCCTTTTTTTCATTATCGTTCGCTATAGAATCCCCCCTTCGGTCATCCGGTGCACGTTGCCCAACGCCGATTCCACCTCCGCGCACGTGACCGACCGGCCGAGATCCTTATGGTTGAGTTTGGAGGCCGCGGCCTTTTCGAGCGCCAGTTCCCGAATCGAACGGTTGGCCGCGGCGGCCTCCTTCACCAACTCCGCCGCCGCCAGGTAGCCGATTAACGGATTGAGCGCGGTCGCGACCGCCGCATTGCGCGACAACCAAGCTTCGACCTTCGGCGGATTTGCCTGCAATCCGCGGACGCCCCTTTCCGTAAACGCGCGAACCGATCCGATCGTCACCTGCATCATCTCGAACAGGTCGTGGGCGATGATCGGCATCATCACGTTCAATTCCAGCTGTCCGGCCTGGGAAGCCAGCGCCACCGCGGTATCCAGCCCGATGACGTGGTACATCGCCATGTTGAGCATCTCGGCCATCACCGGGTTGACCTTGCCCGGCATGATCGACGAACCCGGCTGAACCGGCGTAAAGCGGATTTCGTCGAGTCCGGAATTCGGCCCGGAGGACATCAACCGCAAGTCGTTGGCGATCCGCGTCAGCGTGAGGGCGAGGGTGCGGATCGCGGCCGAAAATCCCGCGAAGTCCGCCATCGATTGCATAGATTCGAAGAAGTCATCGGTTACGCGCAGTGGCCATCCGGTTTCTTCCGCCAGGCGCTGCACCATCCGGCGGGGATATTCGGGATGTGCGTTTAAACCGGTGCCGGTCGCCGTTCCACCGATCCCCAGCCGGTGGAGCGGCCGGGACGCCTCCTCCAGGCGTACCCGATCTCCGGCCACCGCCCGGGCATACCCCGAGAATTCCTGTCCCAGCCGCACCGGAACCGCATCCTGCAAATGGGTCCGACCGGATTTCACCACCCCACCCCATTCAGCGGCTTTTTCGGAGAGCGCCCGGTCCAAACCGTCGACGACGGATAATAATTCCGCGGTCCTCCATAGGATGCCCAGCCGGATCGCGGTGGGGATCACGTCGTTGGTGGATTGCGCCATGTTGACGTCGTCGTTCGGGTGGACGAGGTATTGTCCGAGCGCACCGCCCAACAACTGGGTGGCGCGGTTGGCGATTACCTCATTGGCGTTCATGTTGTGGCTGGTTCCGGCCCCGGCCTGGATCGGATCAACCACGAATTCCAAATCCCACTTGCCGGCGGCCACCTCGGCGGCCGCCCGGGCGATGGCGGAGGTTTTTTCCGCGCCGAGCAAACCCAAGGCGCCGTTTACTTCGGCCGCGGCGCGTTTGATCATCGCCACCGACCAGATGAACGCCCGGTACGGGCGCTTTCCGGAGACGGGAAAATTCTCCATCGCGCGCCGGGTCTGCGCCCCGTACAGCGCGCCGGCGGGGACTCGCACGTCTCCAAGCGAATCCCTTTCGATCCGGGTTTCCTCCATGCCCTCCTCCAAAACCGGAAACAGCCGACCCTTAGGGTTGCTTGATTCCTAAGGGTCGGACGTCCCCAAAAAAACGGTCTGTGCGTAGATCGCGCGAAGCAACTACTTCGCCGAGTGGCCGGGGCCTTCTTTGAAGAACTTCGCGTTCCAGGCGGCGTCCGGTGTCAGATCCACTTTTTGGCCGGCCGTGAGCACCACCGTGTGCTCCAAATGCACGGGCTGTTTGTAGTGGTCGGTGCCGTCGTAGGCGGCGGTGCCTTCCGGACGGGAGAGGCGCTGGCCTTCTTTGGCAACGTGGGCGGAAGGAACCTCGCTGTCCGGGAAGATCGCCTCAAACGGGCATTCCGCCACGCAGGCTCCGCAATCGATGCAGGTGTCCGGATCGATGTAATACCAGGGCCACTGGGTTTCCGGCTTCCCGGGGACGATCGCCTCCACCGGGCAGACATCTTTGCAACCGCCGTCCCGCAGACACAAGCTGGTTATGACATGTGGCATAGGATTGCTCCTTTGGATAGTAGGTGGACCATGCAAGCGGCGGAAACGCTTTCCGCCGCCCCAAATGAACCGTCGGATCAGATCTTCCTCAGCGCGGCGGAAAGGCGGGCGGCCGCCTCCGTCCAGTTCACCACATTCCACCAAGCGGCGATGTACTCCGCCCGGCGGTTTTGAAACTTCAAATAATACGCGTGTTCCCAGACATCGACCGTCAGGATCGGAACGCATCCCCATTGGGTGAGATCCTGATGCTTTTCCGCAGTCAGGATCTCCAGCTTGCGTCCCAACGGCGAAAGCGCCAAGACCGCCCAGCCCGAACCCTCCACCGCCGCCGCCTGGGCGGAAAACTGCTTGACGAAGGTGTCGTAGGATCCGAAATCGCCTTCCAACTGCCGCAGGAGTTCTCCCTCCGGCTTTCCGCCCCCTTTTCCGCTCGGAGCCATGGTCGCCCAATAAAGGGAGTGCAGGATGTGTCCCGAGCCATGGAAAGCGAGTTCCCGAGCCCAGTGCTTGGCCAAAGCGAAATCCGATTTCGACCGCGCCTCGGCCAGCTTGGCTTCGGCATTGTTCAACCCATCAACGTAGGCTTGGTGGTGTTTGTCGTGGTGCAGCCGCAGGGTTTGTTCGTCGATGTGGGGTTCCAGGGCGTTGTAGGGATATGGAAGCGGGGGCAGTTCGTACGGCATGGAAATCGCTCCTTTCTGCGTGTCATCTTCTCCGCACGAGACACAACCGATGAATGAAAATGCTGATTGAATATGGATTGTAGCTTTCATCAAATGGCTTGTCAAGAAAACCGGATAAATCCGGTGGTTTTTTGATCCCCACCTTGGCTCTCGTATATCCGGAGCCATTGGCGCGCTCTACCGCGTTCCCACCACCCCTCCACCCGGCGGCAGGAGCCGGATTTTCTTCATGCGGGTCCTGGCGCATTTCCGAGAGGTACCATCCCCGATTTCCTTCCGAGGCCTGCGGGCGGCGTGATCCGGGGCAATCCCGCCTGCCGGCATGGTTCGACCGCCGAGATCAAAGGGGAAGCGGATCGTGCTCGGCCGGATTTGCATTTCTGGTAATTTTGTGTATATTGGAAAAGAATAGGAGGCATTGATGTCCGCGTTTTCTTGGAGATGTCAATACTGCAGCTGGGCATTTCAGATGAGTCCCGATACGGTGGCGTCTGCCCTCGCCGCCGCGGACGCCACACAGGCCAGGCACCACGTGGAATACTGTCCACGGTGCCGCAGGGCGCTGAAAATTCCCGTGGATCAATTGCGCCATCATGCACCCGCAAGTGCCCCGTCCGCCTCTCCGGCCCCCATTCGCAGTCTACCCATTCAGGAGGACCAGAAGCCTATGACAGACATACCTGCTCCTTTTCCGACAGTCGAACCGACTGCTCCGGAACCGGCTCCCGAGCCTGTGCCGGCACCTGTGATAGAGCTCCCGGCTTTCGAAGAACCGGCGGGTCCGCCGGAACCCGCCAAGAAGGCGAAGAAAGCCGCCAAGAAGCCGGTCAAGCGTGCTAAGAAACCCGCAAAGAAATCCGCAAAGAAAACCACAAAGAAAACAGCAAAGAAGACCGTCAAAAAGGCCGCCAAGAAGATCGCCAAGAAATCCGCCAAAAAGGTTAAGAAAACCGCCAAGAAGGCCACCAAGAAAACCGCAAAAAAGGCTGCGAAGAAAAAGAGAAAGTAAGGCGGAAAAACACCTTATTGAAGGATCGATCCTTCGGGACAGCGCGGTATACCAAACCGGGGTGACGGATTGGGCAGAATTCGCACCCCGGTTTTTTTCGTCATTACAGTCTTCTTTACCCTTCCACAAGGCCGTTATTTATAGGAAGAAAATCGGTTTTCTTTTCCCCCTCATCCCATCCTCCCGTCCCTGCAGTCCGGGACAAGTTCTCCCAGTCCATCTCTCGAGATTGATGGCTGAAAGGAATTTCTTTCTTTCGCTTTTGCGGGGCTGGGAAGCCGGTCCCGGCGCAAATTCGGGAAAGGTGCCCGAACCTGTCCCGGAGCGCCTGTCCCGAGGGCCTGTCCCGAGCGGAGCAAGTGAAAGCGAGGGAAAGCGACGGGAGGGCGGATGAGGGAGAAGCTGAGTAGATGCCTCTTTTACACGATTTTTGCATGGAAATAAAAAGCCTGAGGAAGCACCTCGTTTCTTGACAAGCGTTTGCCTAGCTTCTTTCCACATGAATTCTGATTGATTTCGGACTCCCTGCAGACGAACCAACTTCCGCTTTCAACCGAAAACCCGGGATCCAGATAATGCCATCGGCGTCACAAACCAACGGCCACCGGTCGCGCTCGCCCAACCCAAGGTGATGGGAAGCCAGGAAATCGTTCAATTTTACGGGGCCGGGCATTCCCGCCGGCGAGAATCTATCCCCCGCCCGTCTTCTGCGCAGCGTCAACGGCGGCTTCAGCCGCCCGGCATCGAGCCACACCGTCCACGGATCAGGAGCGGAGCAGGATTCTCCCTCTCCCAAGGAAACATCAAAGGTCCAATCGGGAGCCCTAGTGGAAATGGATCCCGGAATGGGAAGCTCCGATCCGTCCCAATCCGGTTCCGACGGCGCGGCGGGTTCCGCCCGAAAAACCAAATCCCCGGCTTCCACCGAAACCTTTACGCCCAACGCCAAATCTATTCGGCGCGAGGCGCTCGGACTCCGCTGAAACGCAACGGCTTGTTCGACATGCCGGTGCGCCAGATCCGCAAGCTTCCCCCTCAACTCATGAACGGCGCGGCGCACCAGCGCTTGTTGAAGCGCGGGATGGGCGTCCGCAAAAACGGAACGCGGAATGCGGACGACCCCTGCATCCCGGATGGACGCCGACCGCCTCCAAATTTCCTCCGTCGCCCGGTCGAGGTAGTCCTCCTGATCCTGGGCGATTTCGGAAAGCCGGAACAGCCGCTCCACAACCGAACCGTTGTAGGTTTTCAACAGCGGCAGCAACTCCAATCGGATCCTGTTGCGGGTGAAGGCCGGATCCAGATTGCTGGAATCCTCCAGGGGGACCCACCCTTCGGCGCGGCAATAATCCGTCGTTTGGCGGTGCGTCAGGCACAACAGTGGACGGACGATTCGCAGGGACTCCCCCGGCCGCCCCGGAACCGATGCGACGGGCCGAATGCCGCCCAAGCCCCGGATTCCGCTTCCGCGGAGAAGATGCAATAGAACCGTCTCGGCCTGATCGTCCATGGTGTGTCCGACGGCGATCACCGCGGCCTGAATTTCCCGTCCTGTGCGGTTAAGGAATTCGTAGCGCAATCCGCGGGCCGCTTCCTCCAGATTCATCCGCTTCTCTTCGGCATGCCGACGGACGTCTCCCCGGCCGAGCGTAAAGGGAATCCCCAGGGATTCGGCGGTGCGGCGGACCGTATCGGCTTCCGCCCCGCTTTCCGGCCTCAATCCGTGATCGAAGTGGGCGATGTGAAGCGGGTAGCCGAGGCGGTCCAGCACCAGCAACAGGCATAGGCTGTCCGCTCCCCCGGACACTGCGGCAAGAATCCGCCCTCCCGGGTCGAAGAGGGCTTTGCGCCGGATATAGCGTTGTACGATCTCGAGGATGTCGGCTGGCATTTTCGTCCGCTCCCGGCCTGTCATTCCCCCATGCCGGATTCGACGGCTCCTGTCACTTCCTCTTCTTCTTCCTGCTGGGCGAGGTTTTTTTCGCCGGTTTCCGGCGGCCTTTTTTCGGCTTCTGCGGTTTGGCTTTTTTCGGAACGGGAGGCGCTTTCATCCGGATGGGGATTACCGCTTCCAACGCACCGGAGGTTTTGCGCGGCAGAATCAATTTGCCTGCTCCGGGCCGACCGCGCCTGGGGATGTCCTCCAGCGCGACGACGCGGGTCTGCCCATCCTTCCAGATCAACGCCAGCTTATCCTGCGGCGCCGCCGAAAACCCGCCCAACAACTCCGTTTTCGCGCCGCTTTTCCAGGTCGCTACTCCAACTCCGTACCTCGCCTGGACGGGATATTGGAGGACGGGCGTTCGCTTCGCCTGTCCTCCCGCCGAGACCAGCAACAGATCTTCCTTCCCGGCGGGCGCCGCCGCAGCGACAACGCGTTCGTCCGGCCGGGTGATCCGGATTCCCATCACCCCGGCGGCCCCCCAGCCGGTGGGGCGGATCTCTTCTTCGCGGAAGCGGATGCTCCGTCCGGCGCTGGTGGCCAAAAGAATATCATCCTTGCCGGAGAGGACCAGCGCCCAGCCGACCGTATCCTCCGGTGCTACTTTCATTGCCTGCAGAACCTGCGAGGAGGAGCCCGGAAGCTCTCGGCCCGAGGTTTTCTTCAGCATCCCCTTGCGCGTGGCCAGCAGGATTGAGCGGGGATCCTCCGCGCCTTGCAAATCGGCCGGCGTCACTGCCAGTCCGGCGATCACCCGGCTGGGGGGTTCGAGTGCGCACAGGGTGGAGAAGGGGACTCCGCCGGCCGGATCCTCGCGGGCGGGAATGGTGTGGACCGGGATCGAGGCGGAGCGCCCCTTTTCCGTGAACAGGTAGAGGATATCCCGCGATCCGGCGCGCAGGACGAATCTCGGCGGCCGTTTGGCGAATGACAGCGGCGGCTTCACCCCCGCTATCCGCGAGATCTCGCCGCCCCGCAATAGCACCACCCACGATTCGGTCGCCGGCGCGGCCGCCTCCGCCGTCACCGGGGCCTCCTTTTCGGATTCCCACCCCCGGACGATGATGCTTCGCCGCGGGTCGGCGTATTGCTTCTTCACCCTCTGGAGATCGTCGATCAGGACCTGCCGCAGAAGCTTCGGCGAAGCGAGGATTTTTTCAAGCTGTACGATCAGGGCTTTCTTCTCTTTATATTCCAATTCGATCTTCTCGCGCTCAAGGGCGGCCAGCCGCCGGAGGGGCATATCGAGGATGGCCGTGGCTTGGAGCTCGCTCAGCCTGAAGCGCTTCCGCAGTTTCGCCCGCGCCTCGTCGGCGTCGCGCGCCCCGCGGATGAGCCGGATGACCTCGTCGAGGTGCTTCAGCGCCGTGCGCAATCCCTCGAGGATGTGGGCCCGTTCCCTGGCACGTTCCAGATCGTACGCGCTCCGCTTGCGGATCACCTCCAGGCGGTGGTCGAGGAACACGCGCAGGGCCTGCTTCAGCGTCAGCATCCGCGGCTCGTTGTTCACCAGCGCCAGCAGGTTGACGCTGAAGGTCGTTTCCATGGGGGTTTTCTTGTACAGGCTGCGCAGGACCTGCCGGGCGTCCGAAGTGCGCATTAAGTCGATCACCACCCGCATTCCGCGGCGGTCGGATTCGTCCCGCAAATCCGAGATTCCCTCGACCGCGCCGGTCCGCACCAGGTCGGCGATCCGTTCGAGCAAGGCGGATTTGTTGACCTGGTAGGGGAGCTCGGTGATGAGGATCCGCGACCGTCCGCGGGTGGTCTCCTCGACGTGGGTCCGCGCCCGGACGGTTATTCGTCCGCGGCCGGATCCGTAGGCCGCGGAAAGGCCCTCCTCGCTCCCGGCCGGATCGAGAATCAATCCGCCGGTCGGAAAATCCGGTCCGGTGATGTGCCGGGTGAGTTCCCCGACCGAAATCTCCTCCAGCCGGCTCCACGAGCGGAGCATGAACACGAGCGCATCGCACACCTCCCCCAGGTTGTGGGGCGGGATGGAAGTGGCCATGCCGACCGCGATTCCGGTGGCGCCGTTGACCAGCAGGTTCGGCACCGCCGCCGGCAGGACGTCCGGCTCCTGCAGCGATCCGTCGAAATTCGAAGCGTAACGGACCGTGTCCTTCTCCAGATCGGAAAGGATTTCCACCGAAATCGGGGCCAGCCGGGCTTCGGTGTAGCGCATGGCCGCCGGCGGATCTCCGTCGACCGACCCGAAGTTCCCCTGTCCGTCCACCAGCATGTAGCGCATGGAGAAATCCTGGGCCATGCGCGCCATGCTTTCATAGACCGCCATATCGCCGTGCGGATGGTATTTGCCGAGCACTTCCCCGACGATACGGGCGGATTTTTTGTAGCCGCCGGACGGGGCGAGGCTCATGTCGTTCATGGCGTAGAGGATCCGGCGCTGAACGGGCTTCAACCCGTCGCGGGCGTCCGGCAGAGCCCGCGCCACGATGACGCTCATCGCGTAATCCAGGTAGGATTGCTGGACCTCGCGGTCGATATCCACTTTTCGGACGGTGCCAGGAGTCTTTTTCACGATCACCTCGCAAGGATGGGATGGCGGAGTCGGAAACGCGCGGGGGAATGGGATTCCGGCGGGGGAATGATACGGGATGCGTCGGGGCGTGTCAACGCATCTTCCAGGATTTTCCCCCCCGCGCTATAATCGCGGGGCCGGGGAAGTGCTGGAACTGGCAGACAGGCATGACTTAGGATCATGTGCCGCAAGGCGTGAGGGTTCAATTCCCTCCTTCCCCACACCGTCCGCGCCGTCTCCGGCCGGCGAGTCCGCGGCATCTTTCTCCCGAGGAAGGAAAACGCTTTCATGAAGATCCAGGTTGACCAAAAAGAATCCTGCGAGGCCGTGGTCACGGTCGAACTCGATCCGTCCGCCGTCGAATCCGCCATGCAAAAGGCCGCCCGGCGTCTTTCGGAGAAGAAAAACCTGCCCGGTTTCCGCAAAGGCAAAGCGCCCTACTCCCGGATTCTGCAGGTCTGGGGCGAGGAGGCGATCCTCGACGAAGCGCTCGATGCGCTCGGCCCCGAGGTTTACCGCCGGGTTCTGGAGGAGCAGAAGATCGAGCCCTCGGCGGCGGGGAGAATGCATCGGATCGTCTCCCGCGACCCGCTCACGCTGGAATTCCTGGTTCCGACCCAGCCGGTCGTCGAGATCCGCGATTACCGCTCCGTCCGCGTGCCCTACGAAGAGCCCGCCGTCTCCGAGGAGGACGTGGAGAAGGCGATGGACGAATTGCGCCAGCCGCAATCCATCCTGATGCCGGTCGAGAGGCCGGCGCAGAAGGGGGATGTTCTTTCGGCGGACGTCCAGGCGGGGATCCTTGCCGAAAACGGGAAGATCCAGCCGCTGGAGATCGACGGCGAAACCAACCCGCAGGATCTGGAACTGGACGACAACCTGGGCGGGATGTTCCCAGGCGCCGGCCCGGAGCTGGTCGGGATCCGCGAAGGGGAAACCCGCACGGTCTCCATCCGCTTTCCGGACACGTTTCCGATCGCCCGGTTGAAGGGCTTGCAGGCGCAGATCACCGTCAGGTGCCTGGGGGTGAAGATCCGAAAAATCCCCGAATGGAACGACGACTTGGTTCAGTCGGTGAGCGTGTTCGCCACGGTCGAGGAACTCCGCGAGGAAGTCCGCAAGCGGCTGAAGATGCAGGCCGAGGAATCCAAGGAGGAGGAATACGCCGACGCCGTCATCGACAAGATGGTGGAAGGGGCGAACATCGTCTTCCCGCCGGCGCTCCTTGAGGAGGAGATCGACGACGAAATCCAAACCCTAGGCCGCCGCCTTGAGCAGCGCCGGGCCTCTCTGGAGGTTTACCTGCGGACGCTTCCCGAAGGGCTGGACGGTCTGCGCAAGCAACTGGAACCCAACGCCCGCCGGAAGCTTATCCGGCGCCTGCTGCTGACCGAGTTAGTGAAGCGTGAGAAACTGGAACCGTCCGACGCAGCGGTCGAGGCCAAGCTCAAGATGTATCAATCCCTTTACGCCCAAAGCCCGGGAAAAACGAAAAACAACCCCTCCGTCGAGGACACCTTTCGCCGGTTGGCCTCCAACGACGTCATGTCGCGCCTGATCGTCCAGCGCGTCGTGGCGATCGGCAAAGGCTCGGCGCCCGAGCTGCCCGAATCCTGACATTTGTCTCCCTGGGAGGATCCCCATGAACAACCGCACGCCGTCTTTGGAAGGCATTCCGATCATCGTCCCCCACATCGTCGAATCCAACGCCCGCGGCGAGCGTTCCTACGACATTTTCTCGTTGCTGTTGAAGGAACGGATCATTTTTGTCGGGACACCGATCAGCGACATGGTCGCCAACCTGATCGTCGCCCAGCTGCTGTTCCTCAACCACGAGGATTCCGAACGGCCGATCCACATGTACATCAACAGTCCGGGCGGGCAGGTGTACGCCGGGCTGGCGATCTACGACACGATGCAGCAGATCCAGGCGACCAATCCGATTTACACCTATGCGATCGGGGTGACCGCCTCTTTCGGCACGGTCCTGCTGGCGGCCGGGACCAAAGGATTCCGCTATGCCCTGCCACACGCCACCATCCATGTGCACCAACCGCTCGGCGGTGCGCAGGGTCAGGCGACCGACGTGGAGATCGCAGCCAAGGAAATCCTGCGGCTGCGCGGCGCGCTGAACCAGATCCTGGTCAAACACACCGGCCAGTCCCTCGATGTGATCGAGCGGGACACCGACCGCGATTTTTACCTGGACGCTTCGGCGGCTGTCAAATACGGGTTCGTGGACAAAGTGATGACCATGGATTCCTCCGAGGAGTCGGGCAAGGCTGCGAAGTAGCCGCCTTCCACTCCCATGCCTCCGGCGAAACGCGTCCCGCTCTCGTTCCTGCGCGGATTGATCCTCGACATGGACGGAGTCCTGTGGCAGGGCGAGACCGCCCTCCCGGGGCTCCAGGATTTCTTCCGTTTCCTCAACGAACAAGGCATCCGCTTCATCCTGGCCACCAACAATGCCAGCCGAACCCCCGTCAGCTACAGGCAGAAACTCGAACGGCTTGGCGCGCCGGTCGGCGAGGATCAGATTCTCACTTCGGCCACGGCCACCGCGGACTATTTACAGCGGACTGCTCGGCCCGGGGAGAAGGCGTTTGTGATCGGGGAGGAAGGGTTGATCCGGGCGGTGGAGTCGGCCGGATTGCGCGTCGCCGGCGCCGATTCGGTCGACGCAGAATACGTCGTCTGTGGAATGGACCGCGGCCTTTCCTGGAACAAACTCGCCTGCGCCACGATCACCATCCGCAACGGCGCGGCCTTCATCGGCACCAACGGCGACGTCACCTTCCCCACGGAGCGGGGAATCGCCCACGGCAACGGTGCGATCTTGGCGGCGCTCGCCGCGGCCACCGGCGCGCGGCCGAAAATCATCGGCAAACCGTCGCCGGCGATCCTGCGGATCGCCGTGCGGCGGCTGGGGCTCCCCAAGGCGCGGATCGCCGTGGTTGGCGACCGGTTGGAAACGGACATCCTGGGCGCTCAAAACGCCGGGCTGAAAAGCATCCTGGTCCTGACCGGGGTCACGCGGCGGAAGGAATTGCGGAACAGCCGAATCCGGCCGACTTGGACGGCGGCGGATCTTCCCGGCTTGATGGCGGCTTGGCGGGGCGGCGGGAAGAAACGCCCGCGGGTGATATAATGTCCGAGTCTGCCTCCAGGGTTGACAGGCGGTTGCGCCCGGGCAGATATTTTGCTGTTTGGAGGTTGCACGGATGAGCCGGTTCTTCACCTGGATGATCGTCGGGATCATGTTCGTGGCGATCCTGGTCGTCAACATCCCCCAAAACATACTGATCTTCGGCCAGGAAACCCGCATCCGCCAAGGCCTGGATTTACAGGGCGGCCTGCAAATCCTGCTCGAGGCCGATTTGCCGGCGGACCAAGCCGTCCCCGAGAATTCCATGGAAGTCGCCGCGAATGTGATCGACAACCGCGTGAACGCGCTCGGGGTCAGTGAGGCCGTCGTGCAGGTTTCCCTGCCGCGCAGAATCGTCGTCGAATTGCCCGGCTACGACAATCCGGAGGAAGCCCGCAAGCTTATCCAGAACACGGGCCTTTTGGAATTCGTGGCCACCGAATTCCTGATCGAAGCCGACACCACCATCGCCACCGACTACCTGACGTCCTCGGATCCGGCCGCGGCTGAGAGCGGCGCGCCGACCGCGGTGTTCACGCCGACCCTGACCATCACCCCGATTCCCACCGTCACCCCCACCTTCAGCTTCGTCGTCATCGCGACGGAGGAGGGAGCGGGATCCGGCCCGGTCCTGCCGCCGACACCCTCCCTGGCTCCCACCGCCGTTCCGGGTACGGTCTACCACACCATCATGACCGGCGCGGACCTGCAAAGGGCCGAAGTCGGGATGGATCCCACCGGGCAACCAAGCGTGGACTTCCTGCTGACCGACGAGGGCGCTAAGAAATTCGCCGAATACACGACCAACCATGTCGGCTGGTATCTGGCGATCGTGCTCGATAAAAAGGTGATTTCCTGCCCGACGGTTTCGGAACCGATCCTGGGAGGCAGCGGAAC
The DNA here is from genome assembly GCA_016928575.1 of Anaerolineales bacterium. Lineage (NCBI taxonomy): Bacteria > Bacillati > Chloroflexota > Anaerolineae > Anaerolineales > Anaerolineales bacterium. Next base: position 47,537 of record JAFGKK010000092.1, on the reverse strand, counting down.
GATCTCCGGGCAATTCACCGCCGCCGAAGCCAAGCAGTTGGCGATTCTCCTCTCCTACGGCGCCATGCCCGTCCCGTTGAAAATCGTCCGCGAACAGATCATCGGGCCGACCCTCGGACAGGATTCCCTCCGCCGTTCGCTGACCGCGGGCGCCATCGGTCTGCTCGCGGTCGTGCTGTTCATGCTGCTCTACTACCGGCTGCCCGGAGCGCTGGCCGATGTGGCGCTCGTGCTGTACGCTTTTTCGAGTTTGACGATCTACCGCCTGATCCCGGTCACCTTCAGCCTGCCCGGCATCGCCGGGTTCATCCTCTCGGTCGGGATGGCCGTCGACGCCAATGTCCTGATCTTCGAGCGGATGAAGGAGGAATTGCGTTCCGGAAAGGTTCTGCGCGAAGCGGTGGACATGGGCTTCTCCCGGGCCTGGCCGTCGATCCGGGATTCGAACATCTCCACCCTGATCACCTGCCTGATCCTGATCTGGTTCGGCGGCACGTTCGGCGCGAGCATCGTCAAGGGCTTTGCGATCACCCTGGCCGTCGGCGTGCTGGTCAGCATGTTCACGGCGATTCTCTTCACCCGCAACCTGCTTCATCTCGTCCTGGACCGGGTGGATTTTTCCGAACGCCATTCCTGGTTTGGCATCGCGGACGAACCCCCCTCGCAAACGGAGAATTCGGGATGAACATCATCGGCAAGCGGTACTGGTTTTTCGGCCTTTCGCTGTTAATCATCATCCCGGGGCTGGTCGCGTTGGCGATGGGCGGGCTGAAGCCGTCGATCGATTTCACCGGCGGAACGATGATGGAATATGTCTTCGCCTCGGGCAACGCCCCTTCGTTGGATGAAATCCGGAGCGCCTTGGGCGGCGTCACGGTCGCCGCGACGGGCGAAACACTTGAGAACGTCCAGATCCAGACCCTGGGCACCGACAGAATCGTTTTGCGGGTAAAGCAAATCGACGAAGAGACCATTCAACGCATCACCGCCGTTCTCGATGAAACCTTCGGCGGAGCCACCCTCGACGTTAAGGACAACGTGGGCGCCTCGGTCGGAGGGGAAGTCGCCCAGCGCGCGGCGGGCGCGGTCGCCCTGGCGGCGATCGCGATCGCCCTCTACGTTTGGTTCGCCTTCCGCAAACTGCCCAACGCTTCGCGCTACGGCATGGCGGCGGTCTTTTCGCTGCTGCACGACGTCCTGGTGCTGCTGGGCTTGGAAGCCATTCTCGGGCTGTTGTTAGGCTGGGAGGCGGACGCCCTCTTTCTGACGGCCGTCTTGACCGTGATCGGTTTTTCGGTTCACGACACGATTGTGGTGTTCGACCGGATCCGGGAGAACCGCGCCCGGTACAGCCGGGCCCCGTTCGACAGGGTCGTCAACCACAGCATCGTGCAAACCCTCGACCGCTCGATCAACACGACCCTGACGGTGCTTTTCACCCTGCTGGCGATGGCCCTGTTCGGCGGATCGACCACCAGGCACTTCATCATCATCCTGCTGGTGGGCATGGCCAGCGGCTCCTACTCCTCGATCTTCAACGCCGCGGCGATTCTGGTGGTCTGGGAAAACCGCGAGTGGGAAACCTGGTTCTCCAGGAATCGAAAGCCTTCGAAAGCGTAATTCCCCGGAAAGGCCGCTTCAATCTCGAAAACGCGCCGGCGCCCGTGTTCAGGCGCCGGCGCGTTTTCTTTTCACGGCGTTCAGATCCACGAAACGCGGACCGCCTCCGCTGCGCCTGCTACAAGGCTGTCGGCGCGCCCTTGGTCCTCCCCATCCAGGCCAGGTCTTCCACCGATCCGAAGTTCTCCCGGAACAACCGGTAGTAGAGCAACTCCTCTTTGGTATTCAATTGCCAGCCGTTTGGCAGACGCCGTTCGCGCTTGAAATCCTCCGAGCTCACGTTGTTTTCCGCATAGCGGGCAAGCAAATCCTCCACGCCGGCGCCCTGCCAGAATTTGGCCTTCGGGCGTTGGCGCACCTCGGACGGCAGCAGCTCGCCGACGGCCTCGCGGAGAATCCATTTTTCCACCCCGTTTCGCAGCTTGTATTCCACGGGTATCCTCAGGGCGTATTCCACCACCTCGGGATCCAGAAAACAGACGTGGGGCGTAGTGGCGTGGGCCGAGGCGCAACGGTCCACCCGCTGCAGGGCCGTATTGTGCAGCCTGCCCGTGATGTCGAGCAATTCATCCTTCAATCTGCCGGAATCGATGCTTTTCAGATATTCGTATCCGGCAAACAGCTCATCCCCCCCTTCTCCGGATAGGACCGCCGGAACGAAGTTGGCGGCTTCCTTCGCCACCAAATAATTAAGGACGCTGGACCGCACCAGGAGCGCGTCAAAGGATTCCAAGTGGTAGATGACTTCCGGCAGCGCCGCAATCACATCGGCGGATTTGACGACCACTTCGTGATGATCAGTGCGGAGGAAGGCCGCCGTCCGCCGGGCGAACTCCAGATCCGGCGCGTTTTCCAGCCCGGCGGCGAACGTCGGAAGCCGGTCCACATGGCGGCTTGCCAGCGCGGCCAAGGAGCTGGAATCCAAACCGCCGGAAAGCCACGATCCGATCTTTCCGCCCGCCAGACTTTTTTCCACGGCTTGCTCGAGCCTGCGCCGCAGACCGGCGGCGACGGTCTGCGGCGGATCGTCGATTTCCTTTCCGGGATTCAAGCGGAAAAAGTGGTCGAGGTTTCCTCCGCGTAAGGAACTTCCCGGCGCCAGCTCATGGATCCGGCGCACCTCCGGAAGCAGCCCCTTGACTTCTGAGGCGAAGCAAAGCTCGCCCGCCTCCGTCCATCCGTAATAAAGCGGTGCGACCCCGACGGGATCGCGCGTCAACTCCAGACCGTCGTCGGCGATCCGCGCCCGGGCAAACCTTCCCGGTCCGGATCCGTCCTCGACGAATTCCTGCTGGATGCGGATTTCCCCGGAGGATTCCTGACCGGCGGAAGGAGCCACCCCGATCGTCGCGTGTCCGCTTTCGATGATTCTGCATTGCTTCCCGCCCCGGTGGGCCATTTTCTCCAGCATGCGTTTCACAAGTTCTTTTTTTCCGCCGCGTTCAATTCCGGCGATCGCTGTCATCAAAAACCTTTCCTCTCCTATTCGAGAATTCCTTCTTCGACATAACGGTTCAACTCGCCGACGCTTAAATCCCCGATTCCGAGTTTGTCCACCGTCCTTCCGCGCTTCCAATAATCGGTGCGGTGGATGATGCACGCCAGGCGAACGATGCTGTCCATGCCGCGGACCGAAACCCCGAATCGCCCCCCCAGCGAGGCGATCGGCACGATGCTCATAGGGACGTCCTCAAAGATGTAGCGGTGGTTCAACGTGCTGGGGGCCTTGATGCCGTAGTACCCCACCTGGTTATGGATGGCCTCGTGCAGGTTTTCCCCGGTGGTGTTGTAGGCGAGTTCCAGCCATTCCATGGCGTTGCGGGCGCGGATGCCCAGCGAGGAGGCGACCGTCACCCTTTCCCGATCCAGAACCTCCAAAACCCTCGCCACCGAAGGGGTGACGCCGTCGATGTAGAATTCGTAATCCCCGTGCGTCGCCTCGATCCACCCGGCGTTCAGCAGGGTCAGCGCGGGATGGAAGATCGCCCCCATGTTGTTCAAACCGGTGTGGAGGACGTTGATTCCGTCGATGTACTGCGGATAAAACGGCCGGATCGCCTCCAACACCTGTGCGGTGCGCACGGACGGCAACGCCGCCAGCGGCACGGCCTCTTTGATCCGGAAGATCCTGGCTTGCGCCGGTCCGTCGGATCGGCTGGCGTAGATAAAGGTCTCGGCCTCGGCGATCGTCACCTCGGCCCGGCAGCCCTGGTCGCGCAGCACCTTGGCGAATTCGATCGCCCCGCATGTCCGGCCGGGATGCAGAATGATGATCTGCCCGGATTTCAGATGCGGGGCCATCCCCGCGGCCACGTCGACGTGGGCCGAGGACGGAACGACGACCATAATCACCTGAGCCCCTTTCAGCGCTTCGCCGAAATCCGCGGTGATCCGCGCCAGTTTGGCGAACCCGTGCTGGATTCCTTCCGGCGCTTCCAGTTCAATTCCGCCGCGCTGCTTGAGGACGGAGATGTGGTCCTCGGTCCGGTTGAACAGGGCGACCCGACAGCCCATCAACGAGAGGTGAGCGGCCATGGCCTTCCCGCCGTGTCCGGCTCCGACGACAGCGTAATTCCGCGGTGGGTTTATCGTTCACTCCTTTCGCAACGAAGATAACCGTTTACGCTCGGACAGCGGACGCCCATCCGAATCCACCGCCAAGCACTTGCCCTCCACAATCCGCGTGCGGACGGCGCCTCGCCCGAACGGGTTGTTTTGCAGTTGGGGCGCATCCAAAACACCGGACGTGACCGCCTTCTCCAGAGTGCGGGCGTCCGCCCACGGATCGTCCACGCCCTTTCCCGCCAATCCGCGCACGGCTTCCAGCGTCCCCCGGGTTTCATCGACGAGTTCAGCCTGCCGTTCCCGGACCCGCGGGTCGGCCGTCGAATCGGGTGCCCCGCGCAAGGAGTTTTCGATCGCCCGCCGGGCGATCCGGCTTGCAGCGATCACGTCTTCGGCGGTGGCGGCGTGGTCCGCCTCGCTGTGCCCGACGATGTGGAGGATGTCGGGCGTGAGGTTCATCTGCAGGTAGACGCTGGCGGCCAAGTGTCCGCGCGCGGCCTCCGGATCCAGCGGGTACGACAACAGCCCGGTGCGTGTCTGGCGCCAGATCCGGAAATCGGAACCGGCCAATTCCGCCGTCACTTCCAGCACGGCCAGCATCTTCGCCAGATCCATCGCGTCCGAAAGCCCCGGCGGGCTGTTGAACATCATCTGGGCGATGTAATCCCGCACGCCGAATTGCTTGGCATTATACGCCGCCAGGAAGGCGGAGGCGACGAACACCGCATCCGGCGCGTCGCGCATGCCCCAATGATGGGGTTCGTTCAATTCCACCGGAATTCCGCGCCGTCCGTAGAACGCCATCACTTTCTGATGTTCGGCGATGGATCCGGCAAGGTCCCACGGCCCGCGCCCGTCCATCCGGTTGAACCAGAAGAGCGGGATGGCGCACCACGCGATCCGGATCGTATCGATGTAGACTTCCGCCAGGCGGATGAAATCGTCGGTGCCGGAATAGGTGCGCAGCAGCGGATGGTTGCCGCGCCGCGCGGCCTCATACAGCGCACTGTAGTCCTCGGGGCTTCGAACCGGCACCCCTCCGGCGCCTTTGCGCCTCGGGTCCTGGCGTTCCGGGTGGAAAAAATTCTCCTGCGCGTCCTGGTCTATTCCCAGCGAGATGACGTCCAAAGCTCCGGCTTCGGCAATGTCCCTGATTCCCGCCAGAGTCGCTTCCAGGGAGGGAAGGCCGAAGTGGTGCCGGAGGATCGGATACGGAGTTTTCCACCGGATGCGTTCGACCGCCGTTTGAGGATATGAGAGTTTTCCCGAGGTCCGTTCCGCCCCGCCCCGCAAAAACGTCAGGATTTCATCCGATGATTCTCCGCCGCGGAATACGCGCTCGAAGAAACCCATCTTTTCGGCGCGCTCCGCCACCGGCGGAGTTCCGCCGAATACGAATCGCACGCCTCGTTCGTGCAATTCGGCGGCCGCCTCGGCCATTTGACCCAACAGCCGTTCCCCGGTTTCCGGTGTCAGCCGATAAGAGACTCCGACGAGATCAGCCCGTTCCTCCGCCGCGGCCTCCAGCAGCCGAGCCACCGTGACGGCCGGTCCGAGAAAAACCGTCCGCCAACCAGCCGTTTCCGCCAAGCGGAGAAAATTGGTTACGCCCGCTACGTGTACGCACTCCCCCAAGGCTGCGGCGACGACGGTCTTTTTTTTCGGATTGTTCTCCATGCCGCACTCCGAATTGCGGATCTCCGTTGGCCGGCGTGCACCCTCCCGATTAGAAGCCTCCGCCTAAAGTCTTCGTTCCCTCCAAAAACGGGCCCCCGAAGAAAAAAACAATCAGGCCGGCCAACAGCAGGTACGGGCCGTAGGCCATGGTGGCCGTTTGCAGCGGATTCCGACGGATGAGGGAGGCCGCCAACAATCCCACTCCGGCGATTCCACCCAAAAAGATCGAAAGGAACATTGCGGCCAGAACAGCCGGCCATCCGGTGGCCAAACCCACCAGCGCCGCCAGGATCACATCGCCGAAACCGAGTGGCTCGATCCCCCCGCCCAAGCGGAACAGCCCGGAGAGGATTTTTCCGAAAAGGAACAGCGACAGGAACACGACAAACCCGGCCGCCCCGCCGCCGAGCACGCGCCAGAGGTGTTCGGCGCCCCGGCTCCATCCCGCCAGCACCAGGAACAACGACGCCAAAGCAACCGCCTCCACGGCCACCAGCCGCCGTTCGAAATCGATGACGGCAAAGAGCACAAACGCGAAAAGGATTCCTCCCCCGTTGACCAACCCTTGCAGACCGCCGCCGCCGGTCATCCAGATCGCGGGGAAACCCACCCACAGCACGGCCTCCACCAACAGGTCGCGGAAGGGTCGCGGGGCACCGCATCGCCGGCAGCCTCCGGAATGGAACAAACTTGAAAAAATGGCCGACCAATCCGGGAGCGTGCGCGGCGCATCGCAGTAGCCGCAGCGCGGGACAAACCACGCCCCGAAAGGCAGGGGCTCCTCCCGCATCAGGTTATCTGCCAGGGCGTTCACCGCTATGCCGCACACCAAGCCCATCGCAGCCGCCAGCACGATCATGTCCAGCTCCTGCGTCGGAATGCGGGATCACCGCCGCAAAGGAAATCGCCGGTTTTCCCGTGTTAGAATCCGCGCATGAATCATTATAAATTAAAAATAGACCTCCGGCGTTTGAGCACGATTTCCGCGATCATATTTCTGGTCAACGGCGTTTCGCGCGTCGTGGAAATTCCAAGCCGCGGATTCCGCTTGACCGTTTGGAACATCCAATGGGTGGTGGAGATCAACGGCAATCTTTTATTCATGCTGCTGTTGGCGTTGCTGGTGGTGATCGGCACCGAAACCATCCTGCGCTCCCATCCCTCGCTGGCCCTTCCTCAGGGAGTGCGGGGCCGTCCCTCCACGGCCGTCCATTGGATCCTCCCCGGAATCGCGGCCTTCGGGGGCAGCGCGGCGGTGAACATGTTCCCGCCCGGCCCGCGCTGGTGGCTCGGACTGGTTCTGGTCACCGGCCTGCTTATCGCTTGCATCGCCGGCGAATACCTCACCCTGGAAAAGGAGGGCTTTCGCTACGACCTCGCCTCGGTCGGATTGAACATCCTCGGGTTGACGCTGCTGGCCCTGCTGTTGAACGCGATCCATGCCGGCGCGGCGCGCCTGGCCTTTGCCGTCCCGCTGATTGCGGTTTTTGTGGCCGCCGTCGCCGGACGGCTGGTGGACCTTTTGGAGCCAGAAAACCCCCGCAATAAATTCTTGGCGGCGGGAATCGGCCTGCTGGTCGCCGAATTGGCGCTTCCGCTTTTCTATCTGCCGGTTTCTTCGGTTACCTTCGGCTTGCTCCTGACGCTGGCGGCGCACACTCTGGTGGGCGCGACCCAGATTCGCGCGGGGGATCCGAAAAACCGGTCGGTGATCCTCGAGTATTTATGTATTGATGCGATCGCGCTGCTGGTGTTGGTCCTGTTCCTCGGGCGCTGACGGTTGGTCCGCCGCCGCTTCTCTTCGCTGCTTGCGCCATGCCCGCAAACCCACCACCCGTTCCGTGCCGTGCCAAAGACGTCCGAGGTTGGGGCGAAGGGACAACGCCATGAGGGCCAGGGTGACAACCCCGAATGCCGCGTACCATTTTGACGAGTATCCGAGCGCCGCGCGGACGGCGAAGAGGACGGTCACCGTCAACCCTCCCGCCAAGGTGGCGACGGAGGCATATCCGATGACCATAAAACAGAACAACCCGATCGGCAGGATGAAGTACAAGCTGGGAAACCAGAAGGCCGTGGCGGCACCGAGTGTCGGCGCGCCTCCCGCACCGCCGTGGAAGACGGGGACGGTCCCCAGCCGCGTTTTCTTCCAGTCGATGGAGAACAGCGAATAATTATGCCCGAGAACCGCGGCCAGGCCGACGAGGGCTTCCATCCAAAAAACCCCGGGCATCGCCCAGCGGCAGAGGTGCACGGCAAGAAAGCTTTTAAGAACGTCCAGGACGCCGGTTGCCAACCCGGCCAAGGATCCGCCCGCCCGCATGGCGTTTGTGCCGCCCGTCCGTCCGCTGCCGACCTGCCGAATATCCCGCCCGGTGGTCAGCCGGACAATGAGCATCCCGCTGGGGATGGATCCCAGAATGTAACCCGCCGCCGCCAATCCGAATGCCAGCAGAACGTTCATGATTGAAGTTCTCCCGCTGTAAAGATGTATGAGTAATAACACGCAATCCGGCGCCTCGTTTCCGCAAAGAAGCGTTCCGGGGCCGCCCGAGCGCCGCCGGGGGATGTCGATCCGATAACCAAACGCCGGGAGGTGATAAAGTTTAATCAGGAAGCAAGCCCGTGTCAATTGCACCGTCCGCCGAAAAGAACCGTCCCTCCTCATCCGTCCGAACCTTTACAGCGCGGAAACAGGAAGGGTATAATGGCCTCCATTCGATTCCAGGAGGCCAGGTTGGCAAATTTACATTCCGCCATTAAACGCATCCGAAGCAATGAACGCAAACGGGTGCGGAACAGAATTATTCGAAGCCGCACGCGCTCCGCGGTGGGAACCGCGAAATCCGCCGGGAAGGAATCCAAAGAAGCCGCGATCCGCACCGCGATCCGCGAGTTGGACCGCGCGGCGTCCAAGGGCGTGATCCACAAGAACAACGCCGCCCGCCGAAAGAGCAGATTGCTCCGGGAATTGAACGCCCTTAAACCGCCGGCGAAGAAAAAGGGATAACGCCGAAGCAGACTGACTAAACGGCCCCCTGTTCAGGGGGCTTTTGCGCGTGACGCCCGACTCCGCCGTCCGGCCGGATTCGCATACCTCGCCATGACATTCTATTCCGCAGAGATAAACGCCGTCAGCAGGCAGATCCAGGCCGAATTGGCCCGCCGCGGCGTTCCCCAAACACTCGAAATCGAATGGTCCCCCATCCCGCTTGTCGACCATTGGGGGTTGGGCACCTCCGCCTGCATCAAGGCCGCGGCCTTCCTGGCCCGGACCGGGCGGAACGCCCTGCCCATACCCCAACAAGCCCAGGATTTGGCCGCCCGGATCGCCGCGGAAATCGTTCTGCCGGCGGAGTTTTGCCGCATCGAGGCGGTTCGCGGGTATCTCAACCTGCTCTTCGAGACCAAACCGTACGTCGAAAAGGTGCTGGAAACGGTGCTGTCCTTGGGGGATGACTACGGCCGGGGAAGCCCCAAATCCGAAACGGTTATGGTCGAGCATGCCAATCCCAACACCCACCACTCGTTTCACATCGGACATTTCCGAAACGCCGTCCTGGGCGAATCCCTGGCCCGCCTCACGGAGTTCGCGGGCTATAAGACCATCCGGGCAGGTTATCCCGGCGATATCGGTTTGGGCGTAGTGAAATGCATGTGGGGCTACCGCAAATTCCACATGGGCGAAGAGCCTCCCGGCGCCCTGGAGCGCGGACGGTGGCTGGGACAGATCTACACCGAAGCCAGCACCCTGCTGGAACCGAAACCCGGCGAAACCGATGCGCAAAAAGCGGTGCGCGAGGGGTATGAAACCGAGGTGCGGGATTTGTACCGCCTGTGGGATTCGGGCGACAAGCAAACCCGCGAGCTGTGGGAGCGCACGCGCCGGTGGAGCCTGGACGAATTGGATGCCGTGCTGAAGCAGCTGGATACGCCGATCGACGTCTTCTTTTACGAAAGCCAAGCCGACGAGTTGGGCAAGGCGATCGTCGAAGAGCTGATCGCCCGGGGCATCGCCGAGGACGAACGTCCTACGGGCGGTCCGGTGATCGTTCGCATCGATGAGAAACTCGGTTTAAAAAAGGAAACCTACCGCGTCGCCGTCATCCTCCGCTCGGACGGGACCAGCCTTTACCTTACCAAGGACCTGGCGCTGGCGAAAATCAAGTTCGAACAGTACCGCGTCGACCGTTCGATCTACGTCGTCGACGTCCGCCAAAGCCTGCATTTCCGTCAGGCGTTTAAAATCCTCGAACTGTGGGGGTTCCCCCAAGCCTCGAAATGCCACCATCTGGCATACGAGATCGTCACTTTGCCGGAGGGCACGATGTCGTCCCGCAAGGGAAACATCGTGTATTACCTCGACGTCGCCGAGGAAGCGCGTCGGCGGGTGCGGGAGATCATCGCCGAGAAGAATCCCGAGTTGACAGGCCAGGCGCGCGAAGAAACGGCCTGGCAGGTGGGTCTCGGAGCGATGAAGTACGCCATGCTCTCGGTGGACAACACCAAACAAATCGTCTTTTCCTGGGATTCCGTGCTGAGTTTCGACGGACAGGCGGCGCCCTACATCCAATACGCGCACGTTCGCGCCACGAGCATTCTCGAGAAGGCGGGAGACCCGCCGCAGCCCTCCCGCCCCGCGTATGATTTGCATCCGGCGGAAGTCACTTTGGTCGATTGGATTTCCCGGTTCGGGGAGGAAGTCGAACGGGCGGCGGAGGAATACAAGCCGCTGTACATGGCCAACTATGCGTATGCCCTGGCCAAAGCCTTCAGCGAGTTTTACCGCGAATGCCCGGTGACGCAGGCCGAACCCGGGATTCGCAGAATCCGGTTGGCCATAGTGGCCGCCGCGCGGCAGACTCTGGCCAACAGCCTGAGGCTGTTGGGGATCCGGTCCCCGCAGACAATGTAGCACCGACCCAGATACCGGGTTGCCATGCGCTTTATCCGGATGAACCCCCGGTCAAAACCGCCCGGCCGCGCAATTTGTCTCGCCGTACTCGGTCCAGACGCTTCGGGACGGGGTTGGCCGTCGTTCCCGGATTTTCATCGTGACCGGCTCCCCAGACCCCTAAAAACGGCAAAAAAGAATTAAACACTGCAAAACGCCGTTTCTCACCGCAAAGACGCGAAGAACGCCAAGTATTTCCCAACAATTCTTTGCGGACTTGGCGTCGCTGTGGTTGGTCTTTATGTTATTGCAGAGGAGTCAGCATTCGAAACCAATAATCTGCAGAAACGGGCCGGTGGTTTTTTACCTTGAAACACTCCTCACGAGCGATGCGAGGGACAGTTGCGGGAATATGGGATGAGGGGGAAATGATAGAAGGTTTCCCAGCCGTTCAGACAATTCACTTTTTCGTCGTTTCAGGTATATCCAGCCGATACCCCTGACCGCGCACAGTTTTTAAGTATCTTGGCGAGGAAGGATCCGGTTCGAGGATCTGCCGCAGCCAAGAGATATGCACGTCCAGCGTGCGGGTGTCCCCCGTGTAGTCCGTATCCCACACGGTCTTGATCAGGAATTTCCGGGTCAACAGAGTCCCGGGATGGCGGAGAAAAACTTCCAGCAGTTGGGCCTCCTTGGGAGTGACCTGATCCTCCCTGCCGCCGCAGGAGATCTTCCGCTGTTTGGTATTGATCCGGATGGGCCCGGCCTGGATCGAGCTTTCTTCGTCGCTGGGCAGTTGGCGCTGAACGGCATTCAACAATTTTCGCGGGGTGAACGGCGGCACCAACACCGCCTGGGCGCCGATTTCCTCCGGATTGGAGAGAATGGCGCGCGTGATCAGGACAATCGGGCAATCCTCGACCTCCTTGCGCAGATGCCGGCAAAGCCGGATCCCGGAGGTCCTGAGGGAAATGGCATCCAGAACGATAACGTCGGGTTTCGCCGCGCGCACCCGGTCCGCCGCTTTTCGCGGCGAGTTCTCCACGAACAAGGCGAATCCCCGTTTCAGCAACGCCGAACTGTGCGAAGGGACGGTTGTGCGGTCGGATTCGATCAAAAGAACCTTGGCGGGCGTCATAGGTTTATGGTATATCTTGCCGGAGTGAAACGAACTTGCCGTTTGTCGTTCGCGTGTCGGAGAAAACGAAAACCCGGGTTCATTATATCTCCGATGGGGAGATGGGCGCAAGCAGCGGAACGGCGCCGGCGGCTTCCGCATCGGATCGCCGTACGGCCGCGGCCATGACTTCCGATATTCCATCCTTCCTCTTCGCCGGTCCGGTCCGCAGGGAGTTTTTTCTCACGTGGAACGGGAAGGCGCATTCACGTTTGCTTGGCGGTCCGGCGCTGTATGCCGCCGCCGGAGCCAAGCCTTGGACCGCGGAACGGGTCGGGATCGTTTCCCGCGTCGGCCCGGACCTCGGCGGTGAAGCCGCGGAGGAGGTCTCCCGGGCCGGGTTGAACGGCTCCGGCATCCGCGTGCTCCCCGAGTGCGCCTCCGACAACGCCTTTCATTATTTTGAGACGCCGGAAAAGCGGATCGATTGGGATCCGGCGAAGTTTTATGCCAAGCATAACCTTGCATGCCCGCGGGAATTGCTGCACTACTCGCCAGTTTCCCTGCCGGAACACAACCCGCAGGCGTTTCCGGAAAACGCGCTTCGCCGCGACGATATCCCTCCGTCGTATCGTTCGGCCCGTGCGGCCTGCATCATCTCCTGTCATTATCAAAGCCTGATTACCCTTTCCGTTGCGCTTAGGCAAAGCGGGGTCGGAACGATCCTGCTTGCGCCTCCGGACGGGTTGCTGCTTCCCTCCTATCGCAGGCAGGTGCGGGAAATCCTGCACGGTACGGATATTTTCTTCTCCCGCGAGGAACCGATCCGGGCTTTCACCGGCGATCCTCCTCCGGGCGAGAATGAAATCTCCGAAATCCTTTCGGATTGGGGTCCGAAAATCATCCTCCTGCAAAGGGGAAACCAGGGAATCCGTGTTTTCGATGCGGAAGCCCGCAAGGGCCGTTTTGTGCCGTTCTATCCCGCGGAGATCGTCAATCCGCTTGCGATCGGAGCCGCGTTCTGCGGCGGCTTTCTGGCGGAATGGTGCAAATCCTATGACGTTTTGGAATCCACCCTGACTGGATGCATCTCCGCCTCGCTGGCCGCGGAAGGCTACGGCGCCCTGTATGCTTTGCGGAGAAATCCGCAATTGGCGGCGGCGCGTTTGATTTCGCTGCGCAGCTCCCTGCCCAAGTAAACCCTGCGCAACGGTTCGTCGGAGACCGCGCGGCCTTCGCGCCGGACCCGCCGGGAAACTTGCGTGCCAGGTGGATGGTGCTATACTCCCGCCCAAATCATCGCCGTTCGATTGGGAGAATTACATACTCCGCTTCGACGGAAAAAACGCAGGTACGACCGATGAAGAAGCCGGTTCTGGTATTGAATGCCAATTATGAACCGATCCACGTGTGCGACACGCGGAGGGCCCTGCATTTAATCATCGGCGGAAAAGCCCGGCTGGTGGCGAACGGGCGCGGCTGCATCCGCACCGTACGGCTTTCCTATCCCAGCCCTTCGATCATCCAACTGCAAAAGATGATCCATCCTCCCCGCCCGTTTCCGCACCTGTCCAAGCGCGAGGTTTTCCGTCGGGACGGATACACCTGTCAATACTGCGGACGCCAAACCCCGCACCTGACGGTGGACCATGTCATTCCCCGCTACCGGGGCGGCACGCATGCCTGGAACAACCTCGTCGCAGCCTGCCCGGCATGCAACCGCAGGAAGGGCGGCCGACTGCTGTCGGAGGCCCACATGAGCCTGCGGCGGATCCCGAAAGAACCGCCCTGCACGGCGCTGTACCTGTTCGAGCACTATCTGACGGATTATGAGGAATGGCGGACGTATCTGGAAGGTTGGTAAATCCAGCCGCGTACTTCCTCAGCAAAGGTAGCGGTGCAACAATGAATGTCCAGTTCGGCGGTTCCGCCTCTTCCCTCCTCTTTTGGTTTGGTTTTTTCCTTCTGCTGATCCTTCCCCTTCTACGCTCCATCGTCCGCCGGCTTTTCCCCGAAGCCGCGCCTTCCCGGTTTTGGTTGTTCTCCGCGATCTCCGCGTGGTGGTCGGGGCTTAACTTTGCGGTCCGGAATATCCTTGAATGGTTCGCCGTTTGCGTCGGCCTTCTGTGGATGATCGCTGCAACCTGCGCACTCGTTGCGTTGGAAATCCTTCTCTATTGGAATCCTGAAATGGCCACCGGCCCAGTGTTTCCTCCGGGGAATCTTCTTCTTTTTTACGCCTGGATTTCCGTCGGCCTTTTTGCAGCGGGTGTTTTCTCCCTCGGAAAAACCGAATTTGACGAAGGCGCCACAAGGAAAATTCTCGGTATCTTAAAAACTGCCGCCTTGGGAGCATGTCTGTTCCTGTCCGTCTTGGGCGTGATTTTCCTCATTATCGCCGCAATCTCCGGACCAAGTTCGCTCTTTTTCCCGTATGTCGTCCTTGTATTACTCTGCCTCGGATTGGCGGGATATTCAGCAATGAACAGGTAAATCGACCCAGGGATGGGTGACTGGCGGGTTTCCCTGCGTCACCAGCCCGAACCACGAACCGCCGCGCGGTGTCCGGATCCCGCCCCAGCCTCGCACAAGGAAGCGTTGAATCGCAACGCCAAAGGATAATTTTCCCCCCCCGGAAAAGCGATCCACGAGGACTATCTGGCAAGCTGCGGGATATGGAGATCCTGCCACTGCAAAAAAAAAAGCTGCAGCCAAGGCTGCAGCTTTTTTTCGGTGGTGTTTATTTTTCCTTCTCGCCCATTTTCTTTTCCACCGCGGCGTGTGCAGCCGCCAGCCGGGCGATCGGCACCCGGAAGGGCGAACAGGACACGTAATCCAACCCCACGGTGTGGCAGAAGTGGATCGATTTCGGGTCACCCCCGTGCTCGCCGCAGATGCCTACCTCGAGGGTTTTGCGCGTGGCGCGGCCGGCCTTCACGGCCATGTCCATCAACTTTCCCACTCCGTCTTCGTCGATCGAGGCAAAGGGATTTTCCGGCAGGATCTTCTTTTCGATGTATTCGATCAGGAAGCCCTTTTCGGCGTCGTCGCGGGAGATGCCGAAGGTCATCTGAGTCAGGTCGTTGGTGCCGAAGGAGAAGAACTGCGCCATCTCTGCGATCTGTCCGGCGGTGATTGCGGCGCGCGGGATCTCGATCATCGTCCCGAACTGGTAGTCGATCTTGATGCCCTGCTCCTCCATGACGATCCGGCCTTCTTCTTCCAGGGCCGTCTGCTGGATCTTCAATTCATTGATGTGCGAAGTCAACGGGATCATGATCTTGGGATGGACGTCGATGCCCTGTTTGGCGCATTGGCAGGCGGCCTCGAAGATGGCGCGCACCTGCATGCGGGTCAGTTCGGGGATGTGGATGCCCAGGCGCACGCCGCGCAGGCCGAGCATCGGGTTCGTCTCGTGCATGGCTTCCACGGCGGAAAGCAGGTTCTCCTTCTCCTGCAGTTGGCCGGTCTCGTTCCCCTTCAGCCGCAATTCGATCACTTCCTGCAGGAGGGCCGTCTGCGAGGGCAGGAATTCGTGCATCGGCGGATCGATTAGCCGGATGGTCACCGGCAGGCCGTCCATCGCGCGGAACAAACCGTCGAAATCGCCGCGCTGGAAGGGAAGGAGTTTCTCGAGTTCCGCCTTCCTCGCTTCGGGCGTCTTGGCCAGAATCATCTTCTGCACGATGGGCAGGCGCTCGGTTTCGAAGAACAT
This sequence comes from Anaerolineales bacterium, assembly GCA_016928575.1. Lineage (NCBI taxonomy): Bacteria > Bacillati > Chloroflexota > Anaerolineae > Anaerolineales > Anaerolineales bacterium. The sequence goes on along the minus strand of JAFGKK010000092.1, from coordinate 31,949 downwards.
ATGCTCGGTGCGGCAAAGCCCGATGCCTTCGGCGCCGAAGTTGCGGGCGCGGCGGGCGTCCCGCGGATAATCCGCGTTGGCCCAAATCCCCAGCTTGCGCACGTCATCGGACCAGGACAGCAGTTTCAGCAGGTACGGATCGTCGAACGACGGATCGGCGGTCTTGATTTTTCCGGAGAAAATTTCTCCGGTGGTTCCGTCAAGCGAGATCCAATCCCCTTCGTGGTAGACCTTTCCGGCCACGGTGAATTGGCGCCGTTCGACGTCGACGTCCATCGCCGCCACGCCCACCACCGCCGGGATTCCGAATTGCCGTGCGACCAAGGCCGCGTGCGAGGTGCGGCCGCCGCGGCTGGTGAGGATCCCTTTGGCCGCCAGCATGCCGTGTACGTCGTTGGGGGTCGTCTCGGGACGGACCATGATCACGGCCCGCTTCTCCTCCTTGGCCCACTTTTCGGCGGTGTCGGCGTCGAAGGTGATCTGGCCAACGGCCGCGCCGGGGGAAACGTTTAATCCCTTGGCGATCTGGTCCCCGCGCGAGGAGGCGTATTTCTTCTCTGCGGCGTCAAACTGGGGATGCAGGTAGAAATCGACGTGCTCGGGCTGAACCCGCCAGACCGCCTCTTCCTTGGAGATCAGCTTTTCCTCGGCCATGTCGACGGCGATCCGGATCGCCGCCTGGGCGGTCCGTTTGGCGTTGCGGGTTTGCAGCATCCACAGCTTGCCGCGCTCGACGGTGAACTCGATGTCCTGCGTCTCGCGGTAGTATTTCTCGAGCCGTTTGCAGTATTTTTCGAGCTCGGCGTACATCTTGGGCATGATGGTCTTCATTTCGGCGATTTCCATCGTCTGCCGGGTGCCGGAGACGACGTCCTCGCCCTGGGCGTTGAGCAGAAAATCGCCCTCGATCGCCTGCGAGCCGTCGGACACGTTGCGGGTGGTCAGCACGCCGGTGCCGCTGCCCTCGCCCATGTTGCCGAACACCATGGTGACGATGTTGACCGCCGTTCCAAGATCGTGGGCGATCTTGGCCGCGTTGCGGTAGTCCACGGCGCGCTTCCCGTTCCAGGATTTGAACACCGCTTCGGTGGCGAGTTTCAACTGTTCCATGGGATCGTCCGGAAACGCGCGGCCCGTCTTTTGAGACACGATCCGCTTGAACTCGGCGGTGATACTTTTGAGGTCCTCCACCGGAAGTTCGGCGTCGTTGGTCACATTGCGCTGATGACGGTGGGATTCGAGGACTTTTTCAAAATCGTCCTTGGAAACGCCCATCACCACCGAGGAGAACATCTGCACCAACCGACGGTAGGCGTCGTACACGAAGCGCTCGTTCTTCGTGAGTTCGATCATCCCCTGTGCGGTTTCGTCGTTCAGGCCGATGTTGAGCACGGTGTCCATCATCCCGGGCATGGAGAATTTCGCGCCGGAGCGGCAGGAAACCAGGAGCGGATTTTTCGGGTCGCCGAATTTCTTCCCGGTTTGCTTTTCCACCTGGCGCATCGCGGCCGCTTCCTGATCCCACAACCCGGCGGGAAATTTCTCGCCGGCGGCCAGATAGGCGTTGCAGGCTTCGGTAGTGACGGTGAATCCGGGCGGAACCGGCAGGCCGCCGCGGCTCATATCCGCCAGGCCGGCGCCCTTGCCCCCCAGCAAGGCACGAACGCCCTCCCAGGTTTTTGCGTATTTTTCAGCCTGGGCGACCTCGGTGAAAAGATATACCCATTTTTTCGACTTTCCGGCGGCCGAAGCCTTTTTCTTCGTTCGCTTGACGGTCGCGGATTTTTTCTTTTTCGTTGCGGTCATTCTGATTGGCTCCTTTCGGGAGATTAAAATTATGGGGTGGAAACAGCGCCGAATTTTACCATGCCTGGCTGAAATAACCCCATGGAAAAAAACTCGGCGCGCGGGCCGAACCGCCCCCCATCCAGACCAGCATGGATTTGGCCATCCCGGGTAGACCCCCACCCCTCGGCCTTAGATTACCTTGCGTTTATAGCCCGGACCTCAAAACAGGTTTCTGTCCTCCGTAAGGCTCAGAGCAGGCTGCAGCCAATCACAGCTTAGAAGCGCCGCGATCAATGGAGCAACGCCCGTCTTTTCCCACAACCATCCCGTTTGTTCCGTTTTTTCGGAGATTGGTCTATGCGATCGTCAGCAGCCGGAAACAGCAGTACCGACAGTTAAGTTCCCTTATCTTCTTCTAAACCGTATGCTCCGGCTTTGAGCACCTTCAGCGACAACAACGCGCATTTCAGCCTGATCGGGCTGAGTTCGATCCCCAGCATCCCGAGGATATCCTCTTTGGTTAAGACGCGCACCTGTTCGAGCGTTTTTCCCTCGATATGCTCCATCAACAGGTCCGCCGAGGCCTGTGAAATGGCGCATCCATCCCCGGAGAAGGCCGCCTGTGTAATCCGGCCTTGCGCGTCGACGCGCAGGTCAATCCGCAGTCTGTCCCCGCACAGGGGATTTTCGTCCTCGTAGGAGATGTCGTGCGGATCCAGCACGCCGCGTTTCAGCGGATGCTTGTAGCGGTCGATGATCTGCTGCCGGTACAAGTCGTCCATGGCGGCCTCAAGCGAAAAGGGCGCGGGCTTTGCGCAGACCGGAAAGGAGCGCATCCACTTCCGCAAAGGTCGTATACAGGTAAAACGACGCCCGCGTGGTTGCGGAGAGTCCGAGCTTGGTATGAAGCGGCATGGCGCAATGATGTCCGGCGCGGACCGCCACCCCGTACGAATCCAGGATCTGGGCGATGTCGTGCGGGTGAATCCCCGCGAGGGTGAACGAAATCACTCCGCCCCGCTTCCGCGCCTCCGGACCCAGGAGGGTCAACCCGGGGATCTCCCGCAAGCGCTCCATGGCGTACGCCGCCAAGGCCTGCTCGTGGCGATGAATGGCCGGCAACCCGATTCCGTTCAGGTAATCAACCGCCGCACCCCACCCCACGGCCTCGGCGATGGCCGGCGTGCCGGCTTCAAAAATATGCGGCAGTTCGTTCGGCTCGAACGTTAACCAATCCACCTTGCGGATCATCTCGCCGCCGCCCAGGAAGGGAGGCATGGCGCGGAGGATTTCCCGTTTGCCGAACAGCGCGCCGATTCCGGTCGGACCGCACATTTTGTGCGCCGAGAAAGCCAGGAAATCCGCGTCCAGGGTCCGAACGTCCACCGGAATGTGCGGAACCGATTGGGCCGCGTCGACCAGCACCCTGGCTCCCTCGCGGTGCGCCAAGCGGATGACATCCGCGACGGGGACGATCGTCCCCAACACGTTCGACATCTGCGTCAGCGCGACCAGCTTCGGCCCGTGCTTCAGCAGCGTTTCCAACTCGTCCAGGTCCAATTCTCCATCGCCGGTCAGCGGCGCGAATTCCAGTTTGAGGCCCCGTTCCGCGGCCAGGATCTGCCACGGCACGTGGTTGCTGTGGTGCTCCATTTCCGTCAGCAGGACCGTGTCGCCCGGATGGAGATTCGCCCTGCCCCAGGATTGCGCCGCCAGGTTGATCGCCTCGGTTGCGTTGCGGGTGAAGACGACCTCCTCCGGCTGGGCGGAGATGAAGCCCGCCACTTTTCGGCGCGCTTCCTCGTACAGGCCGGTGGCTTCTTCGGCCAGGGTGTGCACCGCCCGGTGGATGTTGGCGTGATGTCTGCGGTAGTACTCCCCCATGGAGGCGATCACCGCCTCCGGTTTCTGAGAAGAGGCCGCGGAATCCAAATACACCAGCGGAATTCCGGGGCGGATATGGCGCTGAAGGATCGGAAAATCCGACCGAATCCGATCGATGTCCAGCGCTTCACCAGGTCCGTTTTGCTTTTTTGACAGGGTGTCCACATCTACCTTCCGCAACTATGGGCCGCCTGCGGCTCTCTTTTTACGCCAGGCAATATTCGCCCTGGATCCGCAGCACGGCGTTTCCGCCAAAGGCGGATTGCCGCGCTCCATCCGCCGCGTTTCTCGCCGCGATTTTCACGATGTTCGGTCTTTCGCGGCTGCCGTTTTGCTCCAAGGAAATTCCGGCTCCGTCCCAAAGTCCTTGCTGCAAGAGGTAGCACCCGAGCGCCGCGCTTCCGGATCCGGTGGCCGGGTCTTCCAAATATCCGTAGGTTGAGGCGAAGACGCGCGTCCGGAACCGGTTCGCCGGATCCGACACTTCCCCCGAAAACACGGTGATGATGTCGATCCCGTTCTCACGGCAGAAGGATTTCGATTTTTCCAGCGAAGGGTTCATGGCAAGCACCGCTTCCAGGGAGGCCATCGGGAGGATTAAGGTTTCCAGTCCGGCATTGACGACGGCGATCGGCCGCCTGGCGTGGATGTCTGCCTCAGCGAGATCCAATGCCTCCGCCACGGCGGTCAGGGCGATCCGATCCTGCGAATAAACTGGCGTCGGAGCCGCAATAAAAACCGCGTCTTCCTCTTCGATCCTGTTTTCCACCTGCAGGGCGCCTTTGGGCGTCACAATCGTCGCGGTCGTTCCGCCGCTGGACCCGGAACCGTTTTTTAGCAGATCATACACAATGGCGATCGTGGCGTGTCCGCAGAATTCCACTTCCCTTTCCGCCGAATAATATCGGATGGCATACTCTCCGCCGGCCTGTATCCGGACGAAGCCCACCTCGCTTACAAAACCTTTCAATTCCTGTGCGATCCGCAGAATTTCCCGGTCTGAAACTCCCTGATGCGGCCCGAGGTAGATTACCCCCGCCGGATTTCCCGATGACGCTCCCTTCGCAAAGGCGTCGATTTTCTTAAGCGGGAAGCGCTTCATGAAGTCCTTGCTCCGTTGCTTTTTCCGATCCGACACCTTCAGGCGGTGGCGGTGCCGCGGCGTTGGACCATGAATGGGCGGGCCGGATCATCCCCTGCGCCTTATTTTTGAAGGCTTGGATTTTCGCAAGACGGCCGGCGGCTTCCGTGCTTTCGAGGGCGTCTGCTTTTTCCGCGGAGGGGATGCCTTCTTCGAAATGCCGGAGGTTGCGGCGGATTTGCCCTTCTTGGCCAGCCGGATTTTGGCCGTCCCCTTGTTAAACCAAAGGATCCGGTCGGGAACCATCCAACCGTCGGTCAGATACACGTCGGTTCTGAACTGGATCGCCGTCATTCGGTCGTCGGCGTGCACGACCACCCCTTCCACCCAGTCGCGGATCCGCCGGCCGCCCCGCTTGTGATCACATAACACCTCCACGATGTCCCCAATCGCAACCGCTATTGGCGTCATGACAGCGCTCCCCGAGGTTCCGGCTCCGGATCCTTCCGGGCGGCTTTCCCCACCACGGCGGCCGTTCCCTCCTCCATTGTCTTCATTTTTGCGTCCACGGCAAGATGCACCCTCTGCCGGACCGCCTCCTCCGGAATCCGCGCCAACGCGTCTTCCAGAAATCCGCCGACCAGGAGTCTGCTCGCCTCCGTCTCCGCAATCCCCCGCGAGCGCAGGTAGAACAGCTCCTCCGGATCTAACTCTCCGATCGTGACGCCGTGCGTACAGCGCACGTCGTCGGAGAGGATTTCCAACCCCGGAACGGCTTCCGCCTTCGCTTTTGCGGAACATAGCAGATACCGGCTGCTCTGATATCCGTCCGATCCCGCGGCTTCCGGCGCCACCCGCACCATACCTTGCCAGTGGGACCGCGCCTCGCCCGCCAGCACGCTTTTGCAGAGAAAATCGGATCCCGTATCCGGCATGGCGTGGTTTTGGATAGTCTTGGCGACCGACGACTGTTTCCCGTTGAGGAATTGAATCCCCGACCACCGGACGGAGGCGCCTTTGTCCGCCAGGTCCACCCCGGCAGACGTCACCGCACGGCGGGCTCCAATGTGCGCAAAGCCCCAGGTCAGCGTCCCGCCCCGATCGACAACCGCCCGCTCGTGCCCGATTCGGAAGATGTTGCCGCCCCACGCCTGATTCAGAAAGAACCGCAGGGCAGCTCCGCGACCGACGATCAATTCGACGATATCCAGCCGGACCGCGTCCGGATTCCTTTCCGGGGATGCGCACTCGTGGATCAGGCTGGCTTCCGCTCCCTCGTCAAGATGGATCAACAGCCGCCAGGCGCGCAAGCCCTCGCCCGACGACCACAGCAGGGTGTGCAGGGGCTGTGCGATCCGCACTCCCTTCGGCACATGCAGAAAAAAACCGACGTCGAACACCACCGAAGCCAGCGCCGCGAAGACGTCCGTCTCCGCCGGAACGATGCTGCCCAAGACCCCGCGCACCAGTTCCGGGCGCTCTTTGGCCGCCTGGAAGAGCGGCAAAAAGACAACTCCGGCGCGGGCGAGGGTTTCGTCGAGGATCAGAGTGTGGGTGGTCCGGTCCTCCAGCAACAACTGACCGCCGGTGTCCGCGCCGGCGGCCGGTTTCAACCACCCAGCCGGCGCGCGCTTCCCTTTTCCGGAAACTGCCAGCGCCTCCAGGTTCAATTCCGAAAACGGAAACTCCCTCGCTCCGCCTTCCCGCCAAGCCGGTTCGTCCGCGGCCGGCGGGGGCATCCGCCGGTAGCGTTGCCAGGCGGCGCGCCGATCATCCACCATCCAGCCCGGCTCCCCCGTTTCCCGGCCGAGGGCTTCGACTTGGATGTCCGACAACGGCGGAAGCCGGATTCCCCCGGCGCCAGTTTGGAGTTTGTTCGAGGCGTTCCTGCGCGCGCCCATGCTTATCCGACCGATCCGGACATCTGCAATTGCACCAATCGGTTCATTTCGATCGCATATTCCATCGGAAGTTCCTTGACCAGCGGCTCGATGAATCCCGATACCACCATGGTGACGGCTTCCTCTTCCGACAGTCCCCGGCTGCGGAGATAGAAAAGCTGTTCCTGGCCGATCTTGCTGACCGTCGCTTCGTGCCCCAGTGCGACCCTTTGTTCGTCCGATCGGATAGTCGGATACGTATCGGTCCGGGCGTCCGAATCAAGCAGCAGCGCGTCGCAGACGACCTTGGACCGAGCCCGCTCCGCGCCTTCGGCGACCCTCACCAGACCCCGGTACGAAGATCGGCCTCCGGACCGGCTAATCGATTTGGAGGTGATCTTGCTCGTCGTCTCCGGCGCTAGGTGGATCATTTTTCCCCCGGCGTCCTGGTGCTGGCCTTTGCCGGCGAACGCCATGGAAAGGATCTCGCCGTGGGCGCCCCTGCCTTTCAGGATGCAGGCCGGATATTTCATCGTCAACCGGCTGCCGAGGTTGGAATCCACCCATTCCATCACCGCGCCCTCCTCGACCAAAGCGCGCTGGGTGACCAGGTTGTACACGTTGGTCGACCAGTTTTGAATGGTCGTGTAACGCATCCGCGCGCCGCGGCGGACGATGATCTCGATCACGCCGCTGTGCAGGGAATCCTTCGACCAGATCGGGGCCGTGCAGCCCTCGACGTAGTGCACCGACGCGCCTTCGTCGACGATGATCAGGGTCCGCTCAAACTGGCCGACTCCCTGGGCATTCAGCCGGAAATAGGCCTGCAAGGGCAGATCCACATGCACCCCCGGGGGAACGTAGACAAAGGACCCGCCGGACCAGAAGGCGGTGTTGAGCGCCGCAAATTTATTGTCGGTGTGCGGGACGACGGTTCCGAAAAACTCGCGGTAGACCTCGGGATGCCGCTTCAATCCGTCGTCACTGCTGAGGAAAACAACCCCTTGACGCTCCAGCGCCTGCTGGATGTTGTGGTAGACCATCTCGGATTCGTATTGCGCGCCGACGCCCGCCAGCAGTTTGCGTTCGGCCTCCGGGATACCGAGCCGCTCGAACGTGCGCTTGATGTTCTCCGGGACTTCGTCCCACACCGCTCGGGAACGTTCGCTCGGCCGGATGTAGTAGGTGATCTCGTCAAGATTCAAACCAGAAAGGTCGCCGCCCCATCCGGGCATCCGGCGCCCGAGAAAATGATCGAACGCCTCCAGACGGGCTGCGTGCATCCACTCCGGCTCGCCCTTTTGGGAGGAAATTTCATCCACCACGTCCCGATGCAGGCCCGGCCGGGCCCGAAACGGATATTCCTCCGGATCGTGGAAGCCGTAAAGGTATTCCCCGGGACCTTCCCAACGCGCTTTTCCGTTTGCGGGCATGGTTGTTCCTATGCCGCCTCCGCGTGTTTCTCACGCACCCAATCGTATCCCTGCTCCTCCAACCGCACGGCGAGATCCCCGTCTCCGGATTCGACGATCCGCCCGTTGTACATCACGTGCACGAATTGCGGTTTGATGTAGTTCAGGATCCTTTGGTAATGGGTGATCACCAGGATTCCGAGTTCGGGGCCGGAGATGGCTTCCACGCCCCCGGCCACGATCCGCAAGGCGTCGATATCCAGTCCGGAATCCGTCTCGTCCAAAACGGCGATCCTGGGCATCAACACGGCCAGCTGCAACACCTCTACGCGTTTCTTTTCCCCGCCGGAGAACCCCTCGTTGAGGTAGCGGCCGGCGAATTCCACCGGGATCTTCAGCATTTCCAATTTCGATTTCAGCATTTTGCGGAACTCCGGCACCGGGATCCCCTTATCCTGCGGGTCCACCGCCCGGCGCCGGGAATTGATCGCTGTCCGCAGGAAATTGGCGACCGACACGCCCGGAATTGCCACCGGATATTGAAACGCCAGGAACAAACCCCGCCGTGCCCGCTCCTCCGGCGGCAGGGCGAGCAGGTCCTCCCCGTCGAGAAGGATTTTGCCCTGTGTGACGTCATATACGGGATGCCCCATTAGCGCATATGCCAGAGTGGACTTGCCCGTACCATTCGGCCCCATCAGGGCATGGATTTCCCCCTGCCGGACGGTCAGGTCAACTCCGTTAAGAAGCATTTTTTCCCCGACCTTTACATGAAGACCTTGTATTTCAAGAACGGATGGCATATGGGCCTCTTTAAATTCGACTGAGTATAGCATCTTTCTGCATTATTCGTCAATATTTATAAATTTTATATTATTTATTGACTAAATTAATTAAAACCAATAAAATAGGGCAAAATATGAAAATATCATCTACTGAACCGACAAAAGAAAAAATCATCCTCGAACTGCGCAATCGCGGGCAATTAACTGTTTCTGAGATTTCAGATGCAGTTCGAATCACCCCGATTGCCGTCCGCCACCACCTGTCCTCGCTTCAAGCGGAAGGCATGATCGAGGTCAGGGAGGAGCGCCACGGCGTCGGACGTCCGCGCCAGATCTATAAACTGACCCCGCAGGCTCTCGATCGCAACCCTGCGCGGCTTGTGCTCTTTGCCAACCTGCTGTTGGACCAATTGAAGGAACATCTGCCCGCGGAAACGGTGAAAACACTGTTGATGGATGTCGCTTTTTGCATGGCCGCCGAATGGAAAGAGGAGTTGGTCCCCCTCCCGCTCCCGCAAAAGCTTAACCGCCTGGCCGAATTGCTTACCCAAGAGGGATTCGTGGCGCGCGTCGAGCAAGCCGGCCCCGGCCGCTATTGCCTGACGGAACTCGCCTGCCCCTACTCCCGGATCAGCCTCTCCCATCCGGATATTTGCGCGGTTGACGAGGCAATGATCTCGCGCGCGCTGGGAATGCCCGTCGAGCGGACCTCATGCATCCGGTCCGGTTCGGAGGTTTGCTCATTTTTGATCGGAGTCGATGATGAAGAAGCCGGGGATGGATGATCCTGCGGCGGACGCTTCTCCAAAAACGGTCTGGCAGGCGGATCGGTCCCACCCGGAGAGAGCGGCATCGCTCAGGAAAGCTTTGGGGGAAGTGATGGATCCGGAGTTGGGATTAAGCATCATTCAATTGGGGATGATCCGCGACGTCCAACTGAAGGAAAACGGGGTGTTCCTCCGGATGATCTTGACCACCCCGTTCTGCCCGTATGGGCCGGCGCTGATGGAGCATGCCCGCCAAAAAGCCGAAAAGGCGGTCGCCCTGCCGGCAACGATCGAAATGGGCGACGAAGCCTGGAAGCCGTCGATGATGGAAGACGATGCGGGCGGGGATTGGGGATTGTTGTATTGACGGCGGAGAAAAAACCTACATCCCAAGGGCGCGAAGCGCGCCAAGATAGATTTGTGCGGCGAAACCTTTTCGCTCACCGCGTCTTTGAAGGTTTCCGGGATTGATCATAACTTTTTTTTCTTCCCCGAGCCTGTCTTGACCCCCCTTCCGCCTTCGCAATGGAGAAACATCAAGACCACGGCAGCGCCTCCTCCCCTTTCCCGACTCTCCCGTGGGACAGACAATAGGGGCTACTCGTCCCGGCCGGGGGACAGTCTGCCATATCTCATTGAAACGAAAAAAAACAAGCAATTTTTCAGAAGTGCCCAAACATCCGCTTCGCTCAAGATGACGCCCTTTTTTAAAGGTTTCCTCATATAATATCCATACCAACCAAAGGAGGCTGCGATGGCTATTTCCCTTTCCTCCCCGGCCTTCTCCGAAGGGGCCATGATTCCCAAGCGCCACGCCTGCGACGGCAACAACCTCTCTCCCGAACTCGCCTGGTCGAAATCCGGCTTGCCGGTGAAAAGTTACGCGGTCGTCGCCGAAGATCCTGACGCGCCGTCCAGGACATTCATCCACTGGGTGATTTTCAACATCCCTCCGGAAGCCCGCGGCCTTCCCGCAGGCGTGGCGGTGAGGAAGGAGATTCCCGGAATCGGCCGCCAGGGCGTGAACGACGCGAAGACCAACGGGTATTTTGGCCCCTGTCCCCCGCCCGGCAAACCGCACCGCTACTTTTTCCGGATTTTCGCCTTGGATGAGATGTTGGATCTTCCATCCGGATGCACCGCGGCCGAACTGCAGCGGGAGATGCAAAGCCACCTGCTGGATTCGGGCTCGCTGATGGGAACGTATCATCGGTGATACGATGCCCGTCCTCCGATTCTCCTCGCGCGCCTCTCAGCAGTTGCTCGACATCACCGGTGCGGTGCAATCCGAGGTCGGGAAAAGCGGGGTCATGAACGGCGTGTGCTTCCTGTTCCTGCCGCACACGACCGCGGCCCTCACCCTAAACGAGAATTGGGATCCGGACGTGCGGGCGGACATCCTCCACACCCTCGAACATCAAACCGCTCCCGCCGATCCGGCGCACCGCCATGAAGAAGGCAACTCCGCCGCTCACGTCCGTTCCTCCCTGCTGGGCGCCAGCCTATCCCTGCCGATCGAAGACGGACGATTGGCGTTGGGATCGTGGCAGGGCGTGTACCTGGCGGAATTCGACGGTCCCCGTGAGCGGCGGGTCGTTCTAAAAATGCTGGAATGTTGAATTCGCGTAGAAAACCCAATCCTGCGTGGGCCCAGCCATTCCGCCGCACCGGCCCCGAAAAAGCAACGAAAAAAAATGGTTACTACCCGGCTGGCGATCGTCATGCCGGCGCCCGTCCTCGTTGTGTTCTTCGTCGGGGGTGAACTTAGCCGGCATCCAGTAAATCTTCAATAAATCATGGACCCCGGCTTCGAACCCCGCTTCCTCCGCTTCCCCCGCTTCGCGAGGGCAGGCGCGAGGGCAGGCGCGAGGGCAGGCGCGAGGTAGCCACGCCGGGGTGACGGACAAAACCAATAATACCCGTAATGGTATGCTGAGATTATTCTGTCGAAATATGCTGCCTGAGCAGTCGGAGAGTATGTTGGTTTATTCGGGTTTTTTCGGTGTTTGTCCGTGCATCCTCGTGGATTCAAACAAGGCATCCATCGCGTCTGCCCAGGGGGAAAAATCCTCCGGTCCGAACCCCCTCACCTCCGGATACCCCCGATCGCGAAGCGCACGCCACAAACTCTTCCGGTCCGCCGTTGGAATCGCCAGTCCGCCAACCTCCTCCGAATTCAGCAGCCGCTCCCCCGTGGTGTAAAAAAACGTCAACCGCCGCCAGGTTCGTGAGACAACCGGACGCGCAAGGGTTTCCAGCGGCCCCAATTGCAGTTTGTAGTATTCCTCCCGCGCCCGCGGATGATTTTCTTCATCCTGGAACAACTCTGCCCGCCGCACCAATTCCACCCCGCAGACCCGCGCATACCGGCGGATGCTCCAACGCTCCTCGGCAAACGCCGCTGTCTGATAGAACGCGACCGCGTCCACGGAGACGAGTTTCGGCGCCGACCGCAGCGGAATGCGGTACCACCCCAGCAACCGAACGACTTCGAGATCGCGGCGGTTGTTGAGTATGGCGACAAGAACAAGATCGGTTGGCTCAAGCATGGCTCCCCCTTTGCCTATCGCGAATTCCATCTGTTTCCATTGTATCCGAATCCGGGGCGCCGCACCATCCGGCCGCCGGGCCCCGGCGGTCATCCCTTTGCCGGTTTCATCACCAAGACGACCACTCCGCGGTAATCGTTTTCCTTCGACAGCAAGATGAAGCTCTCTTCCATCCACGCCGCCACGCGCGGATCGTGGTCCTCCGCCCAGGCCGGAATTTCCGTGCCGAAGCTGTGCGCCGACTGCGCCGGAAACCAATACACCAAAAAAAACCTGCCCGCTCCCGGTTCGATTTCAGGCAAGGTCACGTGAGAATTGGTCTCCAGGACATACCAATTCCGGTCCAAAACCTGGTAATACTGCAATGGAACCGCCACTTGAAACAGGCGGACCAGAAGGACGTCGCCGGACTGGAACTGCGAACGGATGGATTGCGCCGCCTCGCGCCAACCCTCTTTCCGGTATCCTTCCGCCGGCCCATGGATCCCGAGAACGCCCGGAATCATGGCTCCCACCAAGAGAGTCGGAAAAAACCAACGCTTCCATCCCCGCAGGGACCCCGCTCCGACCGACGCCAGGAAGGCGGCGGCGGGAAGCGAGAGGATCAGGTACCGGTCGATGTAAATCGGAATCTTCTGGGAGAGGACCCAAGCCATCAGGACCGGAATTCCAAGCCAGAAAAACCCGAAGCGGACCGCCTCCGTATGCGCGGCGCTCCTCGCCGCCGCGGTAAACAGCAGGAGCAAGGCGAGCCCCACCGTGACGGCGGCGAGATTCCACTGCCCGCCGTTCGCCGCAAAAAAATTCACCATCGTCAGGACCGGATCCATCCAGCCCGGCTTGGAAATCCATCCGATTCCAAACGATCCGTTCTCCCTTTGCAGGAGGATGCCGCCCCAGACCGCCAGCGGAGCCAGGGCCGCGGCCTGCCCGGCGAGAAACGGAATCCACACACGCAGATGGTCCCGCCAACCCAGGATCAGGAAAAAAGCCTCGGCCAACAGCAGGAACACGCCGAAATAATGCGTCCCGTACAAAAGCGCATGCGAGAAGATAAACCCGAGGAAAGCGCCGGCTGCCGGCCGATGCAGGTATTCCCAGAAGAAAAACGCCGCCGCCACCGCCGCCAGGCACTCCAGCGAATACATGCGCGCGTCCATGGAATGCCAGATCAGAAAGGGCGACGCCCCGAGGAACGCGGCCGACACCAGCGCCTCCCGCTCCCCGGTCATCCGCCGGACCAAAAGGTAAAGGATCCACACCGCAACGCCTCCGCCGATCGCGGAGGGCAGCCTCAGACTCACTTCCGAATCGCCGAAGAGCCGGACCCACGCCGCCATCAGCACGTAATACAACGGCGGGTGGACTCCGTCGGTGATCAGGAACTGCACCATCTCTGCCGGAGGCCGCCGGACGACGAATGCGGTGTAGGCCTCGTCGAACCACAAACCCTGCCGGCCGAGGTTGACCAGCCGGAGGAGAAAGGCCGCCAGACACACGGCCGGAAAGGCCCATGTTGTCTGGGCCTTGGGATTGTAAAACGGCGTCCGGCGGTTGGGGAATGAGGAGGCCATTGGGGTTCCGGACTACTTCTTCTGCTTTGCGGAAGCCCTGCCATCGAGGTCGTCGCGGGTGACATACAACGGCCGGCCCTTCGCCTCGTCATAGATCCGCCCGATGTATTCCCCGAGGATTCCCACGCAAATCAATTGCACGCCGCCCAGGAACAGCACCGAGATCAGCGTGGTTGCTTGTCCGAAGAAGGCGGCCGATCCGGTGAGGCGCAGCACGACAACGAGCGGAATCGCCGCCGCCGCGGCGACCGCGCAGAGGAAGCCCAGGTAGCTTGCGAGTTGGAGCGGGAAATAGGAAAACGACGTGATCGCATTCAGCGCCAGACGCACCATCTTGTTGAACGGGTATTTGGTCTTCCCCGCAAAACGGGCATGGCGCTTGTAGGGGACGCCGATTTGCCGGAAGCCCACCCACGACGCCATCCCCCGCAAAAAGCGGTGCCGTTCCCGCATCCGGCGCATGACGGCGACCACTTTATGGTCCAACAACCGGAAGTCGCCGGTGTCGAGCGGAATTTGGATGTCGGTGATCCGGAAGATCAGCCGGTAAAAGATTTTCGCCGTGGTTTCCTTTATCCAGGTTTCCCCTTCCCGCTCCGAACGAACGGCGTACACCACCTCGTAGCCTTCCCGCCACTTGGCGATCAACTCCGGGATCACTTCCGGAGGATCCTGCAGGTCGGCGTCGATCACGATCACCGCCCGCCCCGCGGCGGAGTCCAGCCCGGCTGTGACCGCAATCTGGTGGCCGAAATTTCTGGCGAAGTCGACCACCCAAACCCGCGGATCCTTCTTAGCGAAGCTTTTCAGCAGATCGGTGGAGGCATCGGTGCTGCCGTCGTTGACGTAGAGAAATTCCCAATTCCCCCCGGCGCCTTCGCTCATCCGAACCAGCCGACGGTGGAATTCGGGAAGGCTTTCTTCCTCGTTAAATACCGGGATGACGATTGAAAAATTCGGCTTCATACAGACGCCCTCCCACTCGTTCACTCCGCCGCGATGTAGTATAAACCATCCGGATGCCTCCCGCAAATTTCCGGCCAAGAATCCGGCATCGATCTTCCGCGGGCGGTGTTAAAGCAGTAAAATCGCGGCTTGGAGAGGGAACGTGAAAAGACGAGTTATGGTGACCGGGCTGGGAATTATTTGCCCGGTGGGAAACAACATCGACAGAGCCTGGGAGGGAATATGCGCCGGCCGTTCCGGCGTGGACGCCATCACCGCATTTGATCCGTCTTCCTTTAAGACCAGGATCGCGGCCGAAGTCAAGGGATTCGATCCGGCGGCCATCCTCGGGCGCAAGGAAGCGCGCCGCGCGGACCGCTACGCGCAATTCGCGATGGCGGCGGTGACCGAAGCCGTCCGGAACGCCGCCTTGCCCGTGCCCCTCCCCGCTCCCGAACGGACGGGAGTGTTCATCAGCAGTGCGACCGGCGGGATGCGGACGCTCGACAGCGAAGGCGAAACCCTGCGGCGCAGCGGTCCGAACCGCGTCAGCCCGTTCCTGGTGCCGATGATGCTGTCCGACAACGCCGCGGGGCTGGCGGCGATTCACATCGGGGCGCGGGGCCCAAACCTGAGCATCGCCTCCGCCTGCGCCAGCGCCGCCAATGCTATCGGCGAGGCGGCGGAGGTCATCCGCCGCGGCGCGGCCGACGTGATGATCGCCGGCGGTGCGGAGGCGGCCGTCATCCCCATCGCCGTCGCCGGCTTCAGCGTGATGGGCACGCTCTCGGAGCGCAACGATGCGCCGGCGGCGGCCTCCCGTCCGTTCGACCGGGACCGCGACGGATTCATCATCGGCGAGGGCGCGGGAATTCTCATCCTCGAGGAACTCGATTTCGCCCGCGCGCGCGGAGCGCCCCTGCTGGCGGAACTCGCCGGCTACGGGACGACCAACGACGCCCATCACATCTCCGCCCCGCTGGAGGACGGATCTGGAGCCGCCGGGTGCATGCGGCTGGCGCTCGGGCAAGCCGGATTGACTCCTTCCGCGGTGGATTACATCAACGCCCACGGGACTTCCACCCCGCTGAACGACAAATCCGAAACCCGCGCGATCAAAAGCGTGTTCGGCGCCGCGGCGCATTCCGTCGCCATTTCCTCCACAAAATCCATGACCGGCCACCTGCTCGGAGCGGCGGGCGGCATTGAAGCCGTGTTCACCGTCCTGGCACTCCGGGACGGGATTGTTCCGCCGACGATCAACCTGGATTCGCCGGATCCGGAATGCGATCTGGATTACACCCCGCTTCGCCTCAGGAGGAAGCCTCTCCGCACGGCGATGTCGAACTCGTTCGGGTTCGGCGGCCATAATGCCGCCTTGGTATTCACCCGCTTGCCGGAAACCGCCGCCTAAGAGGAAGCATGGCTCGCTACGCACACATCGTGGGCTGGGGCATGAGCGTCCCGCCTCAAGTTCTGACCAACGACGACCTGACGAGGATGGTCGACACCAGCGACGAATGGATCCAAACCATGACCGGGATCCGCGAACGGCACATCGCCGGGCCGCGGGAATCCACCGCCACGCTGGCGGCGGACGCCGCAATTCAGGCGCTCAACATCGCCGGTGTTCCCGCGCGCCGCATCGATCTGATCATCGTCGCCACCAGCCTTCCCGAGTACTTGTTTCCCTCCACCGCCTGCGTCGTCCAGGACCAGTTGGGCGCCAGCAACGCCGCGGCCTTCGACCTCTCGGCGGCCTGCTCCGGCTTCCCCTACGCGCTGGCGGTGGCGTCGCAGATGATCGTCGGCGGCGTCTATTCCACCGCGCTGGTCATCGGTTCGGAAACCCTGTCCCGCATGATCGACTGGAACGACCGGTCCACCTGCGTGCTGTTCGGCGACGGCGCCGGGGCGGTCGTCCTGCAGGCCGGTGAAAAACCCGGGGGCGTCCTCTCCTTCTCGCTCGGCTCCGACGGCTCCGGGGGCGACTTGCTGATGGTTCCGGCCGGCGGAAGCCGCATGCCGGCTTCGCTGGAAACCCTCGAAGACAACAAGCACGCGATCGTGATGAACGGCCGGGGCGTTTACCGGTTCGCCACCCGCGTGATCGCATCCTCCATCCGCGAAGTAGTCGCCAAAGCCGGGCTGGCCTTGGAGGACATCCGCCTGATCATCCCCCACCAGGCCAACCGCCGGATCATCGAGTCCTCCGCCAAGGAGTTGAACCTGCCGATGGACCGGTTCGTGATGAACATCGACCGCTTCGGCAATACCTCCGCGGCGTCCATCCCCATCGCCCTCTGCGAAGCCGTGTCGGCCGGACAACTCCGGCCCGGCGACAACATCGTCATGGTCGCTTTCGGCGCCGGACTCACGTGGGGCTCGGTCGTGGCGAAGTGGGTTTCCTCCGTCCGCAGGAAAGGCCGCCGTCTGCCGTGGTCGGACCGCTGGTTCGCGCGCGCCCGTTCGGCCGCGCGCCGAACCCGCCGCAGGATTGAGGAGATTATCTGGGGAAAAAACGAATAAGCACAGCCTTCCGCACCTTTTGCTTTGCCTCTCAGCGCTTCCGCGCCCCGGCGCTCGGCGATGCCCCCCCCCGTCAGGATCATCCTTCCGCGCGGCGGCTATCCCTTCCGATGTTTCGCGGCCGCTTTCAGGCAGGTGCGGGGAGCGATGATCGGCGTCACGCAGCCGGTTCCCAAAATAAGGCGCCTGCCCTTCATCTGCCGGATTGCATCCTGGGCCTCGGAGTCGATCTTCTTTTCGTTTCCCAGCGCCATCGTTTCCCATTGCCGCCAGCCGCCGCAAACCGTCTTCCGCGATTTCTGATATCCGTTTTCCAACGACGGTCCGGATTCCCGGTCGTGCCAGTTGACCACCTGGACGGGGTATTCCTGGGCGAGGGAAAAATACACCTTCAGCCCGTGCAGGTGCAGGACGTTCAACCAGGCGCTGCGGGCGGCGCGCAGAATGGTCTGATCGTCCTTCACCGCCCAGCGGCGGTATTCCTCTTCTCCGGGAAAGGCGGCGTTGGCGTGCTGGACGGCAAAGAAGACACCGTCGATCCCCGTTTCCAAGCTGGCTTCCACGAACAACACCGTCGACCGGGCGATGATGTCCAAGCCCTCCCGGAGCGCGTCGGGATAGCGGATTAAATGCTCCTTCAGCCGGTCCGGCCCGCACAGGTGCTTGGCCTGCGCCAGCGGGTTGAACACCGTTTGCAGAACCGGAACGGTTCCACCCTTGCGGCGGACGATTTCCTTCAAGCAAGCCAACTGATTTCCCAGCGCCCCTTTGACCGGATCCAGGATTTTCAGCCGCTTCCAATCGCCCGGTTTTTGGACGACATCCCGGGTATACGTCCTCGTCCCCTCGGTGTTGCCTTCCCACACATCCTGCACTCCCCAATCCTTCAGGCAGAAGGAGGACGCCGGCGTCACTTTAATCAGGTCCAGGCCGAACTCCTCCTGGAATGCAATCGACGATTCCGCCAGCGCGCGGGGATCTTGGTCGTCAACGGGAAAATGACGCCACAGGGCCACCGGGATCCGGTCCGGCTTCTCTCCCGCCAGGACCATCCGAATTCTGTCCGAGGAGCTTAGGGTTTCCATGGATCTACTCCCATGATTGTGTTTGCATTAACACAGCTTGGCCGGCCGGAGATTGCATCCAGCCCGCGAACTCGAGTATTTCCCGGCTGGATTCCGACTCCGCCGTCAGGTACAAGGGAAGGCGGAAGGGATACCCGCCGGAAAGCACCTGCGCATACCCTGCGGCAACCCCGCCAACCGTCACAAACCTGATTCCTATCGAGCGATAAAACCCCGGCAAATAGCCGATTGCCGATGGATCCGCCGCGACCTCCGCGGCCATTGCCTCCAGGGTCGGGACGATTTGCGCGCCGGGCGCCAGACGGCTGCCCGTCAACACCGCCATCCCGAAAGCCGCTCCCCACCCCGCCTGCGGATCGAACGCCAGTGCATGGATTTTTCCCGCGATCCCGCCGATCTCCTCCCAGGCGTCGATCCGTCCGAGGTAGATCCCCCGGGCCTGCAGGGACGAGAGATCCCCGACGGGATTCTCCGGATGGACAGCGAAACGGATTCCGACCCATCCGACGCGCGCCGACCAATCATCCGGCGGCGGCTCTTCCCAATCCAAAACACCCGCCGCCTGTCCGCTCTCCAGCGCCGTTTGGATTGCAGGGTAATCCAAAATGGCCGTCGACAAGAGAACCCCCTGCCCGTTGGCCCGGTTGAACTCCTCCACCAGAACCGCGGCAATCGGTTCGAGATCCGGTTCAACGGCGATCCTCAAGACGGAATCCTCCCCACCCTGGGCGGACCGGCAGCCGCAAAGCAATCCGCCGACCATGACCGCGGCGGCGATTCCTCCGAACGGGGCTACGCCAGTTCGCCTTCTTGGGCATTCGGAGCAGGCCGAGCGGTTAAGCCTCATCAATCCGAAAGGATCCAAAGCCGGTGATGTTGGGCTACGGTGATCGGCACGGGGACGTACCCCATGACCCGCGTCTTCCAAACGGCGTAGGTCGGTCCGGCGTAGGCGAGAATCAGTATCGGGGCATCGTCATAGAGAATCCGGTCCGCCTGATGGTACAGGTCCGTCCGCCGGAACCAATCCGTTTCCACCGCCGCGGAATCCAGCAAGGCATCCAGGGAATCGTTCCGGTAGCCGCAGGACAAATCGGCCTGGCTTCCGTGGAACAGAAAGCCGTAAAAACTGTCTGGATCGGGGTAGGCCGCGCAATGACGGGAGAGGATCATCTGCATGTCCGGGTCCCCCCCCAGCCACTTGCGGTACTCCTCCTCCGCCAGTCCTTCCACCCGGATGTCTATCCCCAGGGCGTTTTCCCAGGAGTCTACCAAGAACTCCATGGAATGCTCGAATTCGCCCCCCCAGCTTGGAAGAACGAACCGGATCTCCGGATACGGATCCGTTCCGTCGTAGTACCGGGATCGGGCCAGCAGGGCCCTGGCTTGGTCCGGATCGTACACGGGCCAGGCGTAGTCCGCCGAATAGCCCCGCATCCCCGGAGGAAGAATGCCGGATCCGGGCAGATCCCCCTCCTCGGCGGTCACCTCGGCATACACTTCGCGGTCGATCGACAGGGAGAACGCTTGACGGACCAAAGGATCGTCGAACGGGGCAATCTCGGTGTTGAAGCGGATGAATTTCGTGCACAAATTCCGCTCAACCGAAACCGCCCCGAACATTTCGTCGTGCGGATTGCCGACGGCCGGCAGCATTTCGGAGGGGACAGTCATCCGGTCGATCTTTCCGCTGCGGAACAGGCTTTCCGCCGATGAGGCGGTGATCCAGTAAATTATGTAGCGCAGTTTCGAAGGAGCGCCGTAGTAATTGCCGTTGGTTTCCAGGAGGACGCTTCGCTGATGCACCCGTTGCGCCATCCGAAAAGGGCCGGTGCCGTTGGGATTGAACTCCCAATTCGGCAGCCGCACGTTGTAGCGGTCCACGATCCATGACGTCGGATAGGCCAGCTTTTCCAGAAAAAAAGGAACCGGAGCGTTGAGGGTCACTTGCAGCGTTTGCGGGTCGACGATGCGGATGCCGGGAATCGAATCGGCGGTTCCGGCCCGATATTCGCGGAGTCCGGCGATGTCGCCCAGATACCGAACGGCCGTCGTCGAACGCAATCCGGGACTGGCCGCCCGCAGCCAGCTGTACAAGACGTCGTCCGCCGTCACGGGGCGTCCGTTGTGGAATCTCGCCCTCTCCCGCAGGTGAAAGGTGTAGGTCCTGCCGTCGGGCGTGACATCCCAGCGTTCCGCCAGCTCCGGACGGATGTTCAGCGACGTGTCGAGCGCCACCAATCCGCTGAAGAGATCGCCGACGGCGCCGCCCGGGCCTTCCTGAGTCAGGGCGGGATCCAGCGTGGCCGGTTCCTCCAGGAGAAGCTGGAGGGCGTTTTCCTTTGCCACGTCCTCGGTTCGCCGTTCCTCGAATCGGATGGATTCCGCAGCTTTCAGGAATTCCACGGTGAAGGCGTCCGGAGAACGGGCCCGGTCCGGATAGGCCGCCAGGACATACACGTTTTCGCCGCGCAGGAAAGCGATCAGTTCGACCGCTTCCCGCAGGCCGTGGGCGCTGTCGGCGATCAGGGTTCCGGATAGCCGCCATCCATCCGTTCCCTCGGCTGCCGGAAAAGCCCCCTCTTCCGCGACGGTGATCCGGCGGGCGGCCATCCAGTCAAGCTCGGAAAACGACCTCATCGATTGCCGAAGGTCCTTTTCCTTTCCAAGCTTTTTCAGCAAATAGAACGCCGCCACCGCCGGTCCCCCGCGAATTTCGGAAACGCTGTCCACTTCCCGGCCGGAATCCGGGTTTTGGTTGTATTGCCATTCGACCGGCACGGCAAGGGAAAAATCGCCCTCCGGGGAAAAGTAGCGGGAAGCGAATTCAGAAGCGTCTTTTCCGATCTCCTCGAGGTAGATTCGTGCGGAAAACGAAGCCGGCGTCGGTGCGGGGACGTCCGAGGGCATCGTCGCGGGCGGAGGATTTGTGAAGCCACCCGCGCATCCCGCGCCGGAGACCGCAAGCAGAACGGCGGCCGCATGGCGGAGAATTCTTCCGGGATTCCGTTCCGGTTTCATGCCCGGCGCCTTGGATCGGCGGCGGAACGCGCACCCCGCACGCAAGCAATCAGGACAACGGCGGACCCGAGCCCCGTCAGGCAGATCCCCATCAACAGGCAGACCGCCATCCAGAATTCCGAAAAAACCGTTCTGGTAGGATCCTCCGTCTCGGCGTCAGCCGCAACGGCCGCCGGCGCCGTGGGGGTCGGCATCGGCGTGGATTCCGCCAGCGACAAGATGGAAGGCGGCAACGTGCTTTCCGGCATGGCAAGGGTCGGGGCCGCGGCGGATGACTTCTGCATCGGATCCGCTCCGATGGCTTTCCGCCAGGCTTCCTCCAGGCCGTCCATATCCACCCCCAGCGCATCGATCAGCGAATAATCGTAAGAGTATCCCCGGCCGAGCGTTTGCAGCAGGCGCCGGATCTCCTCCTGACCGTATTCCCCGATCATGAACGAAACCACCGAATAGGACTCGGCGTAGGTCAGAATCGGATCTCCTTCGACCATCTGATATTCATCGCTGATCGAACGCAGGGAAAACAGGCGGTCGTAATAGATCGCGTCGACCAGCGCCTCGCCGTAGACCGCTTCCTGCTCCCCTTCCGCGTACATGGCGATGCCCTCGTTCAGCCAGAGCGGGATCGAGGCCCAGCACCCCCCCATGATGCTGTCGACCGCAGTATGCGCCAATTCATGGGAGATGGTGGCCTTCCCCCAGGCTTCATTTCCCGGATCGATCCCGATCATGATCGTGCGTTGGTTGGCATCGAACGACAATCCGCCGATCCACTCCGGTTCGCCTTCGAGGGCTTCTTTTAAGTCCCGATTGGATCCATAGAGGTAAACTCGAATATCCAGGTCCGGCCACGTCCCGACATCCTTGCGCAGCAAATCCCGTGCGGCTTCAGCCGCTTGGAGGAATTCCCGGTTGTAGGCTTCGGTCCCGCGGTACCAATACAGAAGAATGTTCCCCGATTGCAGCACCTTCCAGTCATGGACGTCGTCGATCCATACCATCCAATCCTTCTCGGTCCGGACTTCGCCGCCAGCCGCGTCGACCAGTCGCCAGCGCCACCAGATCCGCATTCCCGGCGGCAGAACGCCCAGGGAGGTTGTTTCCCATGTCCATGCGGCATCGATTCGGCCGGACGGCTCGAAATCTTCCGGGGTCATGATGTTGACGTCGGGCGTGCAATCGCGCCCGATCAGTCCGAATTCCAATTCCACAGTTTGGATCGTCACATCGCTTTCGGCTTCAATCGAGAAGGTGAATTCCGCAGGATAGTCCACATCGACGTCGGAATCCAGGATGCGGATCGCGGCCGGCGGTTTGGGGGCCGCAGCGCCGACCAGGAGAGCGAAGCCGAACAAAAGGAGTCTTCCGGTCCGATTCATGGGATACCGCCGGTCGCGGGGGGGGCCGTCCGGAATTCCCGCAGCAGCGAGGAGAACCTTCCGGCGTGGATGGCTTCCCGAATCTCCGCCGTGAGCGAGAACACGACCGAGAGGTTGTGGATCGAAAGCAGAGTCGCCCCAAGCATTTCCTTGGCTTGGATCAGGTGCCGCAGGTATGCCCGGGAAAAATTTTTGCAAGTATAGCATGGGCAAGCGGGGTCCAGCGGGCGCGGATCCCGGGCGAAGGCCGCGCCCAGCAGGTTCAACCGTCCGCGGCGCAGAATCGCCGCGTGGTGCCGCGCCAAGCGCGTGGGAAGGACGCAGTCAAACATATCCATCCCGCGGGCCGTCGCTTCCACCAGGTCGGCCGGATGGCCGACCCCCATCAGGTAGCGCGGGCGGTCCTCCGGCAGTCCGCGGTCCATCCACTCGAGCACCGCGTGCATCTCGGCCTTGCTTTCGCCCACCGACAACCCGCCGACGGCGACGCCCGGCAGGCCGAGGTTTGAGATGAACCGCGCCGACTCTTCGCGCAGGTCCCGGAACACGCCCCCTTGGACTATTCCGAACAGCGCCTGATCGGAACGGCGGCGCGCCCGCGCCGAACGTTCGGCCCAGGCGTGGGTGCGGCGCATCGCCTCCCGGCTGTAGCCGGGGTCCTGAGGAGCCGCACACTCATCCAAAGGCATGATGATGTCCGCACCCAGGTTTTCCTGGATGGCCACCGCTGATTCCGGCGTTAGACGGTGCAATGACCCGTCGAGATGGGATTTAAAGGTCACACCGTTCTCATCCACTTTGCGGATCGAACGCATGGAAAAAACCTGGAAGCCGCCGGAATCCGTAAGGATCGGTCCCGGCCAGCTCATGAAAGCATGCAATCCGCCCAACCCGGCGATCGCCGCGTCGCCGGGCCGCAGATGCAGATGGTACGTATTCGCCAGCACGAGGGTTGCCCCGGCCGCCTGCAGTTGGTCCGGGGTGAGCGCCTTCACGGTCGCTTGAGTCCCGACCGGCATGAACACCGGGGTGCGGACCTCCCCGTGCGGAGTCTGCAGGATTCCGCAACGGGCCCTTCCCTCGCGGGCCGTTATCCGGAATTCGAACGGGGCCACGTTTACAATCCCCAAAAAACTTTTAATCCGAGGATGATGATCAACAGGGTCAGGAGCGTCAACGGCCCTCCTACTTTCAGGTAGTCCCGGAAGGAATAGCCCCCTGAACCCATCACCAGCATATTCACCGGATGCCCGAGGGGGGTCAGGAACGCCAGCGAACAGCTCAGGGCGATCGCCATGCCGATCGCCCGCGGCTCGGCGCCGACCGAAGCCGCTATGGTCAGGCCGACCGGCGTCAGCACGATCGACGCCACTTGGCTGCCCAACAGCTGGGTCAAAACCAATCCCACCATGATCAGCGCGAGAGCGAGGACGGTGGAACCATATTGCGACGCGCCTCCGATGAGAGGGGCGATGGTGTCGGCCAACCCGGATGAACGAATTGCGATCCCCAACGGCCACATCCCGGCGATGAGAAAGATCGCCTTCCACTCGATGGAGCGGTAGGCGTCGTCCATGGTCAGGCATCCCGCCAGGATCATCAATATCGCGCCCACCAGGCTGATTTCCGCCACAGGCAGCCAGCCGAATGCGGCAATCCCCAGCACCATCAGCAGGATGGCCGCCGCGCGTCCGGCCTTTCGCGGTTGCAGGACGGAATCCGGATCTTCCTCGAGAAGGATAAAATCCCGGTCATCGCGCAGCAATCGTATCCGCAATGGACGCCCCTGGACCAGCAGCGCATCCCCGAACCGCAGAGGGATGTCGGCCAAGCCTTCGCGCAGCGGTTTGCTCTCGCGCCAAATGGCCAGGACATTCAAGCGGTATTTATCCCGGAAATGGATTTCTTTCAAGGTTTTTCCCGCCATGGTCGCCCGGGGGGAAAGCACAACCTCGCCCAGGACGGTGTTCTCGTCGGCCACTTCCTGCGATTCCTTCACCCCGGGGAGGATCTTCAATCCGCACGATTCCATCTCGGAAGGGACGACTTCCCCCTGGACCAGCAGCACATCCCCCTCGCGCACGACCTCCTCCACGCGCGGCCCGAAACGGATTTGGCCGCCGCGGGAAATGCCCAGGATATTGACGCCGAACCGGCGGGCCCAATCTCCTTCCTTGATGTTGATTCCCGACAGGCAGGATCCTTCCAGCACCATGAGTTCGACGAGGTTCTGGCGCAACCCGTACAAGCCGGTCAATTCCGCGCGCAGCCGTTCCGTGCGAGCCTCCTGACCGGCCGGGTAGCGCACCGGCAGGAACCGCCGGCCCGGACCGGTGAGGTACAAGGCCCCGCCGCCGACTACCAAAACTCCGATCGGCAGGAAATCCAACAGGCCGAACGGCCGGTGGCCCGCCAGGCGCAATGCGTCGGAGACGATGATGTTGGACGTGGTCAGCAGGGTGGCCATGCCGCCGAGGATGGTTCCGAAGGCCATCGGCATCAAGAGTTTCGACGGCGGGATCCGCGTCCGGCGGGAGAGGGCGATGACCGCCGGCATGAGCACGCCGGCCGCGGCGATGTTGTTCATGAACAGCGAAAGCAAGGCCGAGGAGATCACGGCGATGAACACCAGCCGCGGCTCGTTGCCCCGGCCCAGACGCGACATCTGCCGGCTGAGGAACTTTGTTACCCCGGATTGATGCAAGCCTTCCGAGACGACCGAGATCGCCAGAATCGTCATGACCGCCGAGCTGGCGAATCCGCTGAACGCTTCCGCCGGCGTGACCAAGCCGGACAGCCCGAGGACCGCCAGGGTGATCATGGCGGTCAGATCCGGCCGCACCCGGCCGTGGATCAGGAGGAGGGAGACTACCGAGAGAATGACGAGCAGGAGGATTTCCGCAGGGGCCATGCCGAGGAGATTATACGCCCAACCTGCCGCCCCGGTTTACCAAAATCCCCGCGAAAATCCGCCCGCGCCGCCCTCTATGAACCGGCGGCCACGACAGGCTCCAGCTGGATCCAGAAGGCGCCGCCGTCGCTCGTATGCACCAGCCCGTATTCACCCCCCTTTTGGACCGCCGCCCATCCCGTCGTATCGGACACGAAATCGAACTGGCCGGTCCAGGTCACCGAGGAAATCTTCCCCCAGCTTTGCCCTCCGTCCTCCGAGCGGTGGATGTCCGCTCCGAGCGCCCAAATCCGAATTCCATCCAGGGTGAACAGGTCTCCCCCGGGATACGCGCGGAAATTCGAAATTCCTCCCAGGGATACGTCGTACAGGAAAGCCGCGTTCGGGTCCTCGGGATTTGCCATATCCGCGCATTCCACCCCCACGAAGGCTGTTTGTCCGAGGACGAATGGCGCGCGCACGGAACACGCGAACCGGTCCGCCGTATACAAATCCGCGGGATCGTGCGGCGCGGGCAGATACACCGGCGACCAATGGGCTCCGGCGTCGGTAGTCTGAAAGAGGAAAGCGCCCGGCCGCACGCCATGGCAGTCGCCGGTCAGCCATCCGTTCGCGCCGTCGGCAAATCCCATCCCGGTCTTTGAACAGCTTTGGATTCCCCCATCGATTCCCGGATCGATCACCCGAGTCCAGCGCGCCCCCCCGTCCGTCGAGCGGTACAGCGCCACGTAATCGTGGTTCATCCCGGCGCCGACGTGCGCCAGAACCCATCCGGACTGCGTTCCGGAGAAAAAAATGTGTGAGACGGAGAAGGTCTCGGTCAGACCGGTTGTGCCGAGAGGCTCGCTGGGCTGCCAGGTGCGGCCTCCGTCGGCTGTCCTCCAAACCAAGACCCGGTCCGGAACGCTGGAGGGAATCAAGGCATGATAGATCACCCAACCCGTTTGCATATCCGCAAAGAATCCGATCGCCGCCATCGAGGAAACGGCGCCCGCGGATTCCGCGGTTTCAGGCGGGGTGACTTCAATCCAAGTGGATCCGCCGTCGTAAGTCCGGAAAACGTGGGCGGCGTTGCCGCTGTGCAGCGGTCCGCCGATTCCCCATCCGTTTTGGGCGTCGATCATTTCCACACGCAGGATGTCGATCGGAGATCCATTCTCCAAGCGGGGCACGGCCAGCGGATCGGCGGTCGGAGTGGAGGTTGCAGTCGCCGTTGCGGCCGGCGCCGTCGCGCTGGGGGCGGTCATCCCGCCGGACGGCAGTGTGACGGCGGCGGAGGGCGCGGCGAAAGTCTCCCACGGAATCGAGGTCTGCTCGCGCTCTGCGTTCAGGTTGCATGCCGCGAGGACAACCAGAACCGTCAGCGCTCCGATGCTTGTCTTTCCGATTTTCATTTCCCGCTCCTTCCCGGCTTGGTTTGCGCCTGACCGTGAAGGATGCCCGTAAACCGGCCGGCGCCTCATGGAGTCGCCCCGCAGCCAAACGGATCCTTCCCGGCATTCGCCGTAGGGTACACAAACCATGCCAGTTGCCGGAGCGGACGGTCATCAAAGCCCGAATCCGGTTGTCTGAGGCGCGGCGCGCCGTTGTATGGTTTTTTCATCTGCCGAAAAAACCTAGACCCGCAGAGCGATTTTCCACCCTCCGCTTTCGTTTCCAACATTTTTTTCAGCTGTCCGAATCAGTCCACTCGTATGCACAGGCGCATAATCCGTTCCGGTTTTGTCTACTCAGTCCGGACTTGGGATGTGATTCTTCGAGAACGCCCTCCGCACTCACGCATCCGCTGTGGCGCCGCTCCGCCCGAGGACAAGCTTTCCCTGTTCTCGACTCTCCCTGCCAACACCCGCTTCCATCGCCTGGCGACAGTGGACGCGGGGAGCGGGGGAAACGGGGTTCGAAGCCGGGATTCAGTGATTTTTGGAAGTTCAATGGACGCCGAAAAAAACCGCCCCCGGCCAAGAACGCACCGAGGGCGGGCGCCGGCATGACGACCACTGACTGAACAGTTGCGTTCACCTTTCCATATGGAATAGGCGAAGCAGGCTTTTCCCCGATCTCCCGCCGCGCATGCCGTCCGCCGTCTGGACCCGCATCTTATTTAGGCGGCAAGGTGCGCCGGACTTGCCGGTGGACGGGACGGTTGGTGCGGAGGATGCTCGCGGCGCGGGTTTTCCGGGGCTTGACACTTCACATGATTCGGGTAAGATTGAGATGCATTTTCACCGCGAAGCCGCCTGCTGAAGCCGAGCAGGTCCGGTAGAATGACAGCAAATTGGCCCACTAGCTCAATCGGTAGAGCAGCTGACTCTTAATCAGTTGGTTGAGGGTTCGAGTCCCCCGTGGGTCACCACGTTTCCTGCCGACCAACTGCCCAGTGTGGTGGATTTAACCATCCCCACCCGAATCCCGGGTGCCGTCCGCGAACCGAAGAATCCTATTCCGGAACACCTTTGAGCGCCTAACCCTTCCCCCTTCTTCGATGACCATAACCGGATCCGGGTATCCGTCCGCAACGTCCGCCCATCCTTCACATCAAGAAATGAGACCGATCGATGAACATCTCCGAACTTGAAAAAACCTCCCTCGTCGATATGCGCCGGATGGCCAAGGAATTTGAAATTCCCGGCGCCGCCCGGATGAAGAAGGAAGACCTCATCCTGCGGTTGCTGCAAGCCAACGCCGAGCGCCAGGGGCTGGAACTGCGCGGCGGCATCCTGGAGATCGTCGACGAAGGAATCGGATTTCTCCGGGCGGACCACTACCTTCCCGGCCAGAACGACATCTACGTCTCCCAGTCGCAGATTCGGCGCTTCAGCCTGCGCACCGGCGACATGGTGATTGGACAGGTGCGGGCGCCGAAGGAGACCGAGAAGTATTACGGCCTGCTGCGGGTGGAGGCGATTAACGGGCTGGATCCCGAAGCCGCCAAGCAACGCCCGATTTTCGAAGACCTGGTGCCGATCTTCCCCGACCAGCGCTTCGACCTGGAAACCGATCCGCATGAACTGACCACCCGCCTGCTCAACCTCGTCGCCCCGATTGGACGCGGCCAGCGCGGGCTGATCGTCTCGCCGCCCAAAGCCGGCAAGACCACCGTGCTCAAGCAGATCGCCAACGCCATC
The DNA here is from genome assembly GCA_016928575.1 of Anaerolineales bacterium. Lineage (NCBI taxonomy): Bacteria > Bacillati > Chloroflexota > Anaerolineae > Anaerolineales > Anaerolineales bacterium. Next base: position 3,234 of record JAFGKK010000092.1, on the reverse strand, counting down.
TCGATAAAATATCCGGACGTGCACCTGATGGTGGCGCTGATCGGCGAGCGCCCCGAGGAAGTGACCGACATGGACCGGTCGGTCGACGCCGAAGTGATCGCCTCGACCTTCGACGAGCCGGTAACCTCGCACGTCCGGGTGGCCGAAATCGCCCTCGAACGGGCCAAACGGCTGGTGGAAATCGGCCATCATGTCGTCATTCTGCTGGATTCGATCACCCGCCTCGGACGGGCGTATAATCTGGTTGTCACGCCCTCGGGCCGCACCCTCTCCGGCGGTTTGGATCCGGCGGCGCTGTATCCCCCCAAACGCTTCTTCGGCGCGGCTCGGAACATCGAAGGCGGCGGCTCGCTGACCATCATCGCCACCTGCCTGGTCGATACCGGGTCGCGGCTCGACGACGTGATATACGAGGAGTTTAAGGGCACGGGCAACATGGAACTCTTGCTTTCGCGCAAACTGCAGGAACGGCGGATCTTCCCGGCCTTCGACATCGAACGCTCCTCCACCCGCCGCGAAGAACTCCTGCTCGGCCCGGACATCACGCCGCGGGTCTGGCTGATGCGCCGGATGGTCGCCCAGATGGTCACCCCGCCTCCCGGAGGAGCCGGGATGGACATCACCACCGCCACCGAGGCGATCCTCCAGCGCCTGCAGCAGAGCAGCGACAACATGGAGTTTCTGGAAAACTTGGGCAAGGACAACGTCTGATGGCGAATTCTGTTCCCGCTTTGCAGCCGGAAGAAGAAGTCCCTTCCTACCGCAATTGGCGTTTTTGGGCCGGCAGTTTTGCCGCGTTGGTGTTGGTTTCCGCGGTTGGTTTCTGGGCCTGGAACGCGTTCCACGCCAGACCGTCCGGCCTGCCGGGCGAGACCTCCGTCGCCGCCCCCGGGACCCCGACCGCGGTGGTGGATCCCGGAGCCGAGCTGCCGTCCGTCCCGGGATCTTCGGCCGCCTTCACCCTCTACCGCACCGTCGATCCGCACACGGACATCCCGGAGCGCGGATCCGCCTGGGTGACGGAATACGTCGTCCAGCGGGGCGACAACCTCTCGACCATCGCCTCCAAGTTCGGCCTGCAGTGGCAGACCATCATGTTCGGGAACACCGACACGCTTAAGGACGATCCCAACTTCCTCAAACCCGGGCAGACCCTCTACATCCTCCCCGTCGACGGCGCCTTCTACAAATGGAAGGAGAAGGACACGCTCGAATCCGTTTCCGCGCAATTCCATGTCGAGGTCGAAGCCATCGTGGATTGGCCGGGCAACGAGCTTAATCCGCTCGATCCGGTCGTCCGGCCGGGAACCTGGGTGATCATCCCCGGCGGATGGCGCCCCTTCTCCTGGGAAGTGGCGCCGGTCTCCACCGGGGGGACCAGCCGGACCTACAGCCTGGGGCCTGGGACCTGCGCCGGAAAATACAACGGCACGCCGGGCACCGGAGACTGGATCTGGCCAACCGCCAACCACAACCTCTCCGGATACGATTTCGGCCCGGCGCACCCCGGAATCGACATTTACGTATACATCGGCCAGCCGATCTACGCCTCGCAAGCCGGCGTGATCGTCTTCACCGGGTGGAGTGACCGCGGGTACGGATACCTGGTGATCGTCGACCACCTCAACCAGTGGCATACGTTCTACGCCCACTTGGATTATCCCGCCGTGCAATGCGGCCAGCAGGTTTGGGCCGGATCGCTGGTGGGGTACGGCGGGACCACCGGCAATTCCACCGGACCGCACCTGCATTACGAGATGCGGTTCAATGGCGTTGGGCAAAACCCATGGGGGTTGCTGCCCCCTCCATGATCCCCACCATTCTCTTACGCGGGCTTGACGCCGGATTCCGCCGGGCCTATCATACAATGTCGTAATTTCCATGAGATCCGCAAAACCGTCCTGGCCGTTCCCCCCGAGGAAATCCGAGGATCCGGAGCCTTCGCTCGCGGCCTCGATTTGGGATTCGATCACCCATTCCGGGCTGCGCGCGGTGGCCATGCGCTACGCGGGCCACATGCTGATCCTGCTGATCGTCGCTCTCGGCGCCTGGCTGGCGCGGTCGTCGCTCCTCGAGCTTTTGCCGGCCCGGATCGAAATCAATCCCACCCTCCAGAAGCAGTCGCCGACTCCCGCCTTCCGTGAAACGGCGCTGCTTCCGGAATCCTCCTCCGGCGGTCCCGCGGGGTACGTATCGCGGGCGATCAACTTCACCACCTACCTTCCCGACCATCCGCGTTCGGACGTGGTCGTCTATACCGTCGCCTCCGGCGATACGCTGTTCGGGATCGCCCAAAAATTCAACATAAAGCCGGAAACGATATTCTGGTCGAACCAGAACACGCTGAAGGACAACCCGGACCTGTTGACGCCGGGCATGGAACTCTTCATCCTGCCGGTGGACGGGGTGTATTACCAATGGCAGGATGGAAACCAGCTGGATGCCGTCGCCGAACGGTTCAAGGCGAATATGGTGGACATCATCTCCTGGCCTGGAAACCATCTCGACGCCGATGTCGACCCGAAAAATCCCAAAATCCCGGCCGGGACTTGGCTGATCATCCCCGGCGGCTCCCGCGAATTCGTCCAATGGCAGATCCCAATTCTTCGCCGCACCGACCAGATGCGCTGGGCTTGGGGCGGGCCCGGAGCCTGCCAGGGCCCCTACCTCAGCAGCGCCCAAGGCAGCGGGTATTTCGTCTGGCCGACCGACGGACGGGACACCTCGCGCGGGAACCCGTATTGCGAATGGCACCACGCCATCGACATATCCCTGCAAACCGGCGACAACGTTTACGCCTCTGATTCCGGCGTGGTGGTGTTTTCCGGTTGGAGCACGTGGGGGTACGGCAATCTGATCGTGGTCGATCACGGGAACGGCTGGCAGACGGTCTACGCCCACCTGAGCGTCGTCTATGCCGGCTGCGGCTTCGACGTCTATCGGGGAGAAGTGATCGGTCTGGGCGGCAGCACCGGGAATTCCACCGGACCGCACCTGCATTTCGAGATGCGGAGTGAGGAGCTTGGGCTGGTCAATCCGCTTAATTATTTGCCTTGAGCTTGGATCTCATGGAAAAAGTGTCTGTCGATAAAGTAAATCAATGGTATTTGTGAAAAATTCCCAGCCGGAGGTAGTCCGTCATTCCCGCGTCGGCCCTCGGCGCGTTCTTCGCCGGGGGTGGGTTTAGCGGGAATCCAGGGTTTCCATGGCTGGATGCCCGCTACGAACACCCCC
>JAFGKK010000091.1 GCA_016928575.1 Anaerolineales bacterium | reverse complement strand
CCCCCTGCCCTCTACGTTCGCGGACAGGCTCCTCCCTTCCCGGTTGGCGGATACCTTTTTGCCATCCCATCCCACCTCCCCCTGCCCCTCCTCCCTTCCCGTCATACGGGAAGGGAGGAGGGGATCAAAGCACCCCTTACTCATACAAAAGCAAGATGGGGAGGCAGGACGGGATGGTCCTGGGACCGTGGTAAAGTTATTCCCGCAATGGACTCCGCAACCATCTCCCGAATTCTTCCGCGCATTCTGCCCCGCGTGGAGAAGCCCGGCCGCTACACCGGCGGCGAACTGAACCAGGTTGTCAAGGATTGGAACGCCGTGCCGGTGCGGATCGCCCTGCTGTTCCCAGACATCTACGACATCGGCATGTCGAACCTCGGCCTGGCGGTGCTGTACGAGATCCTCAACGCGCGCCCCGACGCGCTGGCCGAACGGGCCTTTCTGCCGTGGCAGGATATGGAAGCGGCGATGCGCCGCGAAGGGATTCCGCTCTTCGCGCTCGAAAGCCGCCGGCCGCTGGCCGAATTCGACCTGGTGGGGATCACCCTCCCCTACGAATCGCTCTACACCAACGCCCTGCTGGCGCTGGACTTGGCGGGCATACCGCTGCGTGCGGCCGACCGCGGCGAGGATCATCCGCTGATCGTCGGCGGCGGGCATGCCGCATTCAACCCCGAACCGGTGGCGGAGTTCTTCGACGCCTTCGCCATCGGCGAAGGCGAGGAGCTGGCGCTCGACCTGGCGGATGTCCTGCGCCGGCGGAAGGAGGAAGGGGCCGGCCGGGGGGCGGCCCTGGAAAAGATCTCCCGGGTTTGGGGGATGTACGTTCCCGCGTTGTACGCTCCGGAATACCGCTCCGACGGAACCCTGATCCGTACGGCGCCGCAATCGGGGAAGGAGGATCTTCCCAATCCCGTCGTCAAACGGATCGTCCCGCGCCTGCCCCCCGCGCCGGTCCGGCCGATCGTCCCCTACCTGGAGACCGTTCACAACCGCTACGCGATCGAGATCATGCGCGGCTGCACGCGCGGCTGCCGCTTCTGCCAGGCCGGCCACGTCACCCGCCCGGTCCGCGAACGCTCCGCGGCCGACATCGTCGCCTCGATCGAAGCCGCGCTCGCCAACACCGGCTACGAGGAGGTGGCCCTGCTCTCGCTTTCCTCGTCGGACCATTCGCACATCACCGATCTGGTGCAGGCGCTCGGCGTGAAATTCGGCTCTTCGCGCCTGCGCATCTCGCTGCCTTCGCTGCGGATCGAGACCGTCTCGGTCGACCTGGTGGAGGCGCTGCGCTCCAGCCGCGGCGGCAACTTCACCCTTGCGCCCGAGGCGGCGACCGAATCGATGCGCGCCGTGCTCAACAAGCCGATATCCGCCCGCCAGTTGCTCGAGACGGTCGGCGAGATCTACCGCCGCAAGTGGACGACGGTCAAACTGTATTTTATGATCGGCCATCCGCGCGAGACGGCCGACGACGTGCGGGCGATCGCCGAGCTGGCCCGGGCCGTTCTGGCCGAGGGCCGGCGCCGCCTCGGGCGCCGGGCGGAAGTGCACGCCGGGGTGAGCACGCTCGTCCCCAAGCCGCACACCCCCTTCCAGTGGCTGGCGATGGACAGCCGGGAGCAGATCGCCGCCAAGCAGGACCTGCTGCGTCGCGAACTGCGCGGCCCGGGCATAAAGCTCGACCTCACCAAACCGGAGGTCACCCTGCTCGAAGCGCGGCTGTCACGCGGCGATCGGCGGATGGGCGAGGTGATCGCGCGGGCCTGGCGCGCCGGCGCGCGCTTCGACGCCTGGAGCGACCGCTTCCGACCCGTAGCGTGGGACGACGCCTTCCGGGAATCCGGAATCGACCCGGCGTTCTACACCCACCGCGAACGCGCGGCGGATGAGGTCTTCCCCTGGGACCATATCAGCGTCGGCATCCGAAAGGCATACCTGCGCCGGCAGTACGAAGACAGCCTGGCGGGGCGCACCCAGGGCGATTGCCGCCGGGAATGCTTCGGATGCGGGATCCTTTCCACCTTCCGCGAACTGCGCGAAGCGCTCCCCGCCGAGGAGCGGTTCTGTCCGATCGTGGATCGGCGATGACGCGGCTTCGCTACCGGATCCTCTTCGCCAAGACCGAAGCGATGCGCTGGACCGGCCATCTGGACCTGCAGCGCGCCTGGGAGCGGTTGCTGCGGCGCGCGGGCGTGCCCATCGCCTACTCCGAAGGCTTCCACCCGCATCCGAAGATCCAGATCGGCGCGGCGCTTCCGCTCGGCGTGACCGGGGAGAACGAACTCGTGGATATCGAGACCGACAGGGCGTGCGATCCGGATTCCAGCGCCGCGCGCCTCAACGGCCACGCGCCGCCGGGAATCCGGATTCTGCGAATCGAGGAGCGCGCGGAGGGATCGCCCGGACTGGAGAAGGTCATCCTGGCCGGCGAGTATGCCGCCGCGCCGCTGGAAGGCGCTTGGCCGGCGGATCTGCCGCGGCGGATCGCGGACCTCTTGGGAAGCTCCGAGCTTTCGCGCGAGCGGCGCGGGAAGAAGTACGACCTGCGGCCGCGGATCCTCTCACTTGGATTGGACGGGAACACGCTGCGGATGCGGCTGAGCCTTTTGCCGGAAGCGACGGGACGGCCGGACGAGGTGTTGGCGGCGCTGGGGGCGGATGACGTTGCAGCGGAGATCAAACGGGAAAGGCTGGTATTGCGCGAAACGACGCCCCTGCGAAATCCGCAAGTGGAATGATCGACTGCGGACCTCGGGCTGTGGCCTGTGTAATTCAGACCGTGGATCATAGTCAATCGGCCATCGGAAAATACAACCGGCCGGAAAGAAAAAATGACAGTCCGCCGAGGCGGGGAGGAGAGGCAATTGAGCAGACCCGGCTGGTTCCCGGGGCGCATCACCGGCCCGGCCCGCGCCGGAGCGGGCGGAGCAGCCAGCAACCAACGCGTTTTCGGCGCGCCCCGATGGAGCCGCTCAACATCTTCCGGCGGCCCGTCGAAGGGCGCCGGGGCCGGCCGCGGTCAGCACCCGTATCCCTTTGCGCGCCTACGGGGTTTATTCATATAATCCGCCTAGTGGCATGAAGGCCCTTCCGGCAAATTCGCCATACAACCCATCCGCTTTATTTAAAAGAAAGGACTCCCATGAAATCCTACGTTAAGTTCGGCCTCATCGCCGGGATCATCGGTTTTATCTTAACCCTTCCGCTCGCCGCCTTGGTGGGCATCTGCGCGCCGATGGTGGCCCTCGTGGCCGGCGCCGGCGCCGGATTCCTGGCCGTCTACACCGACAAAACCATCGTCCGCGCGGACGGGCCGAAATTCGGCGCGATGGCGGGCATCATCTCCGGCCTGTTCACCACGGCCGGGCAGATGATCGGCGGAATCGCCATCCTGCTCATCAACCAAGCCATGGGATCGCAAACACCTTTCGGAAGGGTCCCCGGTTTTTCGGCCGAGGCGGCCGAGCTTTTCGGGTATTACGCCGGCGGCTTGGGAGCGGGTTGTTGTTTCGGCGTCCTGGGACTGGCCCTCGGAGCCGGCGCCGGCGCGCTGGCCGGATTGCTGGCGGCGCCGAAGGCCGAACCCCCGCCTGCGCCCCTGCCGTAGCGGCGCCCGTTGATTTCAATTGCCGGATAGGACCACACGCCTGAAATTACCGTCGGCTGTGCTCGGATCCTGGATCGGCGCGGCCGCCGGCAGACTGTTCACGTTTTCGCTCCCGCTGACGGCTGGATCCGCGCCGGCGCGGCCATCCTCTGCGCCGGCGCGCGGGGTCCGGACGGCCTGCGGAATTTCGCCGTCGCCGATCCGGACGCCCTGTACGACTTGGCGTCGGACGCTTGGAGAATGTGGCATCAAACCACCCCGGCGAAACCTACGCCTCCGGGGAAAAGGGCGTGGTGATCCGCCACGCGCGCAGCCACGAGCCCGGGGCGGGTTGGACGGTCGATCCGCAACCGGCGTTTTCCCTGCCCGCCGATCCTTCGGCGCGGGACGCCGCATACAGCGAGACTCCCGGCGTGGTTTTCGATCCTGCGGCGCCGGCGGACCGGCGCTGCAAACTATATTACTCGGGCACCGGACGGATGCTTGATCTGGGTTTTCAGGATTACCAGATCGGGCTGGCCGTCTCCGCCGACGGGCGGTCGTTCACCCGGCTCGCGGAGTCCGAATCCCCCTACGGCCTGGCCGGATTGGTCCTGCGGGCCGAGGAGGCGCTGGCGGACCTTCCCGGATTCGCCGGCGGCATGGTCGCCGATCCGGAAGTGCAACTCGTCGGCGGGACGTACCACCTGTGGTTCTCCAGCTTCGCCTACGGCGCGGACCGGCGCAGCCCGGCCTTCGGCGTCGCGCACGCCGAATCTTCCGACGGCATCCACTAGATTCCCTCGCCGGGAAATCCCATCCCCGGCCTGCGCAACGCCGAGGGCGCCGGCGGCCAACAGCCGACGGCCGCGTGGAATCCGGCGCTTGAGCGGTTCGAAATATGGTTCACCGCGGATACGGACAAGGAACGCGCGGACATCCCCTCCGCGTTCAATCCGGCGCTCGGCGTTTGGATGGCGTGGTCCGCGGATGCGGTTTCCTGGACCGCGGATTTCAACGGACCGCGGGATGCGTACTGGAGGCCGGATTCACCAGACGAGGAATTCGGCCTCCTGACCGGGGCCGAGGCGGCGATCGCGCTAGGCGAGCGGCACCTTTTCTACACGGCCCGGAGCGGCCGCAACGTCCCGCAGGGCTTCCTCGTCCCGGTCCACGACAACCGCGGGTACGTTCCTGCGGTGCTGTGCCTGATGCATGCGGTGAAGAGCGCCGCCGAATGATCCCCGCGCGGGGCTGGCGGCCGGAAATGGTCGAATTCGGCCGCGCCCCCGCCGCCGATGAAACATACCCGATCCTAGCCTGTCTAAATAAAAACGAGCGTTACCCGACGCCGGTTCGGACGCCTCGCGCGGGACGCTCGCCTTGGAAAGGGACTTGGACGATGAAAAAAATGCCGATGCTGGCGGCTGCCGCGGCGGGCGCGCTGATGGTGCTCGCCGGTTGTTCCTCCTTCCCCGGCGGGACTCGCCTGGAATCCACGCGTTCCTGGAAATCGGATTTCACAAGCAAGACGGAAACAATCGAGGATACCCTCACCGTGGAACCGGGGATGGCCTTGCACACCCTGACCATCCGCAGCCTGGAGCTCAGCGCGGGCAGCTTACGTCTTTCGCTCGCCGCACCGGATGGGACGATCGTGTGGGAACAAACCTTCACCGCGCCCGCTTCCTTCCGCCACGAGGTGCGCCCGGAATACATGGAAGGGGAATGGCGCCTGCGGGGCGAATTGACCGGCGCGACCGGCAGGTACGATATCGCCTGGAGAGCGGCCAACACGCCCTAACCCCCTCCCGCAATCCGAGCATCTCCCCCGGCCTGCCTTTTCGATGCGGCCCGGCCGGCCATTATCCGCTGGCCGTCATTTCAATCGCCGGCCGGTTTCATCTGATAGAATCATCGGCATGCCCAACGATTCGGCTCAGGAAATCGTCGTCCGATTTTCCGCCCCCGTAAAAATCTCGGCGCTGCTCATCGCCGCCTCCTCCGCGGTCCTCTCCCTGCCCGTGGCGGTCCGGGCAATCCCCCAAGAAGCATTCGGGCCGTTGTTTGTTTTCCTTGCCTTCCCGGCCGGATTAGCCTACCTCGCCCTCGTCGTATTCGCCCGCCGTCTGCGCGTCACCGCCGACCGGATTGCGGCGGAAGGAGTCCCGAACCCGTTCTGGCCTTCCTTCGAATGCCGCTTCGCGGACATGACCGGGATTCAAAAAGAAGGCGGTTGGTCCTCGCTGGCGGTTTATAAATTCATGAAGACCAATCCCCTCCCGATTGCCAACCTGGAGTTATTGGATCGCGGCCCCGCCGAATTGCTGGAGGAGGTCCGCCAACGGGTCCCCGCGGAGAAGTTCATCGAGCCGGTTCCGTCCTCCCTGCGCAGCCGCTGGACGGTGCACCGCTGGAACGCCAGCGCCGCGATCCTGCTGGCGGCGGCCTGGATTTCCCTGCAATTGTTGGAAGCCGGTCCGCTAGTCTCCTTCGAACAGACCGGCTACGCCTTCCTGGATTCCCTGCTTCTGACCGCGGGGCTGATCCTGGGATTTGGGGATTTTCTGCTGCTGCAATTCATCAATCGGCATACGTAAAACCGCAGCGGGATCCGGGATTGCTCCGGTCTCCGCGGCCGGACACAGGCGGAGGGGAGCGGAGAATCATGAAACGACATCGATGTTTGCAGGTCGGGCTTCTTCTCGCGGCCGTCCCCGCCGCCGCGGCGGCGCTCGTCCTGCTTCTCTTGGGGCTGTACGCGGGAGCCGTGTACGCCCCGGACGCCGGCGAGATCAACGGCCGGCTGCTCTCGGGCGGCGAGCAGCGCAGATACATCCTGCATGTACCCGACACCTACGATCCCTCCGTCCCCGCTCCGCTGGTGATCAGCCTGCACGGCTTTGCCGAATGGCCCGCCCACCAGATGCAGATCAGCCGCTGGAACGATCTTTCGGACCGCGAGGGCTTCCTGGTGGTGTATCCCGCCGGTACCGGCTTCCCGCTCCGCTGGCGGATCCTGCGCGACCAAGCCGGAACGGAGGTCACGGCCGTCGACGTGGAGTTTATCTCCGCGCTGATCGACACGCTCTCGGCGGAATACAACCTCGATCCGGCGCGGATCTACGCCAACGGACTTTCCAACGGGGGAGGGATGTCGGAGGCGCTGGCATGCCTGCTTTCTGACAGGATCGCCGCGGTCGGCGGCGTCGCCGGCGCGTACGTGGTTCCGCCGGAGGAATGCCGTCCGGGGCGGGCCGTGCCGGTGATCGCCTTCCACGGCACGGCGGATCCGATCGTGCCCTTCGCCGGCGGGAAATCGGGCGGATCGCCTTACGCGTTTTCGCCGGTGGCGGACTGGGCGGCGGGCTGGGCGGCAAGGAACGGCTGCTTCGACGCGCCCGAATCCCTGCCGGCCGCCGGCGAGGTCAGCGGCATCCGCTACGGCGGGTGCCGCGGCGGGGCCGAAGTGATCTTCTACACCGTCGTCGGCGGCGGGCATACCTGGCCGGGCGGCGAGCCGCTGCCGGAATGGATCGCGGGGCGCACGACGCTGGACATCGACGCCACAGCCGTGATGTGGGAATTCTTCCTCCGCAATCCATTGACGACAGATTAATCCTTTCCAAAGCACGTTCCAAGCGCTGAATGGGGTACTGTCTGATCGCGCTTCCGCGTTCCGATCTACTGCTGATAGGTCTATTCGCCTACTCGCTGACCGCCCAGGAAATCTTCGGAAAGCTTTCGATCTTCGTATCTGCTCAGATTACCCCTCATCCGCCCTTCGGACACCTTGCCCGGAATTGCGCCGGGAACGGCTTCCCAGCCCCACAACAGCGGAAAAAAAATGTAATTATTCAAAGCCATCAATCTCGAGAGATGGGCTGGGAGAATGCCTCCCGTCACTGTCCCGCGCGGAGCGCGGGACAGTGACGGGAGGATGGGATGAGGGGAGAAAAATGGGGCGTGTTTTTCGGCGATTTTTCCAATCCTTACATCAGGCTGAGCAAATACAAACAGCCATTCTGAGGCTTTAATACAAGTCTTATTATTTATTAGACATTATGGGTATATATTATCCAATATACATGATGGATAGGTGAGCCTCTCTGTTCTGCCAATAAGCCACGACAGAAGCGCTCATCAAAGCCGAACCTTCCTTGCTAAAGGATGGCCGCTGTTCCACTAAAAGCCGGTAATGGATTCTATATGGTCGGTATGGTGGAACCGGAATTTAGAGGTTCTCGATGAAAAAACACAGCATCCCCCGCAGTGTTTTCATCCTGGCGCTTGGTTTGATCCTTGCCTGCGCCCCGCTGGATACGATCCGCGAAATCCTTGAATCGGGTTCGGTTCCGGTCATTGATCGCGGCGGCCTGGATCCCCTTCCTCCGCTGGAAGGCACCGAGTTGCCTTCCGGTCCGACATTGTACGTCGCCTTGTCGGGCAACGACGATAACGACTGCCTGACTGCGGCTGCGGCATGCCGGACGATCCCGGGCGCGATCGAAAAGGCGGAATGGCGGAGCGAGATCCGCATCTCCCCGGGGGCATACGACGGTTCCTTTACCATCCCCAAGGACCTCATTCTGGCCGGCCAACCCTCTTCCACCGCCAGGATTGTGAAACCGGCCTCCCCCTCACCCACAGCGCCGAACGTCATAGTCGCCGAGAACATCCGGGCCGAATTATTTAACCTTCAGATCGAAGGTCTGTCCGCGCCCTTGGAGCGGTCGACCGCCCACGGGCTTATGATAAATTCCGGCGGAACGGCACTGCTGGCGGGAGTTTCCATCCGTGGAAACCGGGGAACCGCCGTCTACAATCTGGGAACGCTGTATTTCAACGGCGGATCCGTGACCGGAAATGACACCGGCATCTTCAACTCCGGCACGGCGGACATCCGCGGAGTGGATATCCGCAACAATACCGGCGGCACGTTCGGGACCTACGGTTTTCTTAACCGGGGAGACGCCGCCCTTACGGATGTGGTTCTCCGCGACAACGCCGGAACCGGGGTTGAGCAGAGCGCAGGATCCCTGGTTCTGTCCGCAGGGTCCGTCGGGGGCAATCAGTGGGACGGTTTCCTGCTTGAAGCAGGGAACGCGGAAATCAACGGGACAGTCTTCGACGCCAACCATGAGACGGGCGTCGCAATCCGTAGCGGATCGGCGTCGTTGAACGCGGTCCGGATCGAGCGCAACGCGCGCGGATTGACGGTCGCCGGCGGCGATGTGGAGGCCGAGGATTCGTCGGTGCGGAATCACCCCAATCCGGGAATCGAGGTCTCCGCCGGGGGGCTTGCCCTGCGGGATGTGGAGGTCACGGGCAACCGCAACGGATTGGTCGTCCGCGGCAGCGGAAACGCCGCCGTCAACGGGGCCGTCTTCGAATCCAACGCCGGCGACGGCGTTTACCTGGAAGGCGGGCGGCTGACGATGAATAACAGCCGGGTGACAGGCAATCGGGCCGGCATGACAATCGACAGCGGCACGGCCACCGCCCAACGGGTCGCAGTTAACGGCAACACCTCCTACGGCGTACTCCTCCGGGAGGGGAGCCTGCGGCTGATGGACGCGCAGATCTTGGACAACGGCGATTTCGGATTCTGGCAGTACGGCGACCCGGCCGATTCCCTCCTGCCGGAGACGATTTTCGAACGGGTGGCGATCGCCCGAAACCGAAACGACGGAATCAACCTCCAGGAGGGAAGCCTGGAAGCGACCAACCTCACCGTCAGCAGCAACGCGGCCAACGGGATTACCGCCGCGTCCACGGCGGTTTCCCTGTCCTTCTCCACCGTGGTGTTCAATGAAGGCCAAGCGGGGATCTACGCCGGCGGAGGCGCGCGGATGACCTCCGCCAATAACATCGTCGTTTCCAACCGGTCCGTCCTGGGGGATTGCTACACCCATCCGACGGGGGAATTTAACCACCTCGGATTCGACCTTGCCTGCCGGCCCGACCTTGACAGCACAAGCCTCCGGCTGGGTCCGCTGACGGAGATCGGCGGAACGTTCGTGCATCCGCTGATGGCGGGAAGCCCGGCGATGGATGCGGCCGTAGGAGCCTGCCCGGCCGAAGATCAGCGCGGCGTCGCCCGGCCGGCGGGCGACGGATGCGACGTCGGCGCCTACGAATACGATCCGCTGGCGTCGGCCACTCCGTCCAGCGGAACCGCAACCGGAACATTGATCGTGACCGCCAACTGCCGCATCGGACCGGGAACGGCGTACGACATCTTCACCGTTCTGCAGGAGGGCTCGGTGGTTAACCTGGAAGGGCGGAACGATCGGATGCCAAGGTGGTGGTGGATCCTGGTTCCCGCCGGCGCTGCGCACTGCTGGCTTTCGGACGAAGTGCTGGCCGTCGAGGGCTCGGCGGCGGACCTGCCGGTGGTGGAAGCCCCGCCGCTGCCGGCGCCGGAACCATTCCAGCCGAACGCCTGATACGTCTTCATTGATCAGAATCAACCCCTGTGCACCGCTCCCCGCCGGTCAAACGCCCAACCCGGATGAGCCTGCCAACCGTAGCCGACCCCGGCAATCCTCCACATCCGGATTGATCCGGTGGATTCGGCGTGCGCCGGCCGGGCGGATGACGCGCTTTCGGCCGTGGCGCAAAGCCTCTTTCCGTTCACCGCATCCGTGGTCATGCGCCCGGGTGCCTGCCATCCCGGGGCCGCGCCGTAATGATCGGGAAAGATTTCCCATAGCCCTGCGAGAAAACCACCGCCCGCCTCCCCGTTGCGCACCCGCTTGCGGCGGCCATGCGTTTCGGAATCGCGGATACAATATTAAAAACCGCCGAAACCCTTGCGGGGCTTCCGCCATCGATTCGGCCGCCGGAATGGAAGCGCCGGGAAAGGCACCGCCGTGCAGATTGCGTTCGCCGGTTCGTTTTCGCAGGAAGAGTTCTTCGCCGCCGCCAAGTTCATCGAATCGCCGAAAACCGGAAGCCGGCCCGGGGCGCCCAGCCCCGCCTTTTTGTGGCTCGGATTCGGAATCGACTACCTGGCGCTTTTCCTGGCCTCCCTCGCCGGATACAAAATCCTTGGCGATTGGATCTACCTCGCCGTGGCGGCCATCGCGCTCCTGCCCGGATTGATCCTCACCCGCCAAGGCGTTCAATGGCTGAACCGCGCCCACGAAGCGTGGAATCAGAATCCCAGGGTGAAAAAACACCGTCGGGGAACGGCCTCCGAAGATTTTATCGAGACCGCCGTCGAGGGGGAAACGGTTCGTTCGGAGTGGTCCGGATACGGAGGCTTCGGGGAAAGCGGGGATTTGATTCTTCTGGTCCACGAATCCGGCCAGACGGTGCTTTTCCCAAAATCCCATTTCGCGTCCGAAGCGGATTGGTCGGAGTTCCGTTGCCTCGTGAAGCGGAAGCTTCCAGAGACGCACGCCCTCCCGCCGCGAAATCCCTGGAAAACGGCCAAGCAAATCCTGCCGGCCGCGGCGTTTCACCTTTTCCTCACCGGCTGTATGATCGGGTGGATCTTCCTGGACGCCTGATCCGGCCGCGCCCCGTTCCCGCGCGGCCGTCGATCGCGGCTGTCATTTCGGCGCACGGAGAAACCGCATGGAAATCGTTTCCTTGGACGTCCTCGGATACGACCGCCGGCCTGTGCCGGCCTCGATGATCGTCCACCCCGGGGAGACGGATCATCTAGGGATCATCCTCCCCGGATACCGGCACACGGTCGACATGCCGGACCTGCATTACGCCGGCCTGATCCTGCAGCAGCGCGGCGCGGACGTACTGCGGGTGGAGTACGCCTACCCGAAAACCGATTTCCGGCAGCGGCCGCAGGAGGAGCAGGCCAAATGGCTCGCCGCCGACGCGCGCGCCGCATGCGCCGCGGGGATGCGGCGACGCAAATATCAAAAGCTGACGGTGATCGGGAAATCCCTGGGGACTCTTGCGCTGGGACATTTGTTGGAGGATCCGGCCTTCGCGGCGGCCGCTTGCGTTTGGTCCACGCCGGTCCTGTCCAGCGAGTGGCTGTGCGCACAGATCCGCAAGTACCGCCCGCGGTCGCTGTTCATCATCGGCACCGCGGACGATTTCTACCAGCCGGCTGTGCTGGAGGATCTGGTCAACGCCACCCAGGGAGACACCCTGGTGCTGGAGAAGGTGCATCACGGATTGGAAATCACCGGAGACATCCCGGGGACGATGGAAGCATTAAGCAAGATCGTCGAGGCGATGCAAGGGTTCATAGAATGAGACGCCCCGCATGCTGGAACGAATCTGCCTGCAGCTGCCCGAAAGGCACCCGGATTTCCACGGGCGCCTGTTGAATTTTCTTGCTCCGCTCGGGAAGTCCGCTGAGCGCCGACTCGACCTACCGGCCTCCGATACTTCTTTCTTCCCGCTCCTTTCCATCGAATTCACCGCGCCCGCCGAAACCGTTCGGGCCGTTTTTTCGCTTTCGGGTGTCCGCCGGTCCGTTCCGATCGAAAACATCACCGGCGCCGAGAAAAAGAATCCCCGGCCCTACCGACACATTTCCGTGGAAGGGGTTTCCCAAAGATTATCCGAGCGCGGATGGAAAATCCTTCAAGCCGACCACATCGGCTTCAACCTGCCCTGGTTCGGACCGGATTTGCATCCCGGGATCCGGGAGTTGCGGGAGGCCCTTCGCGGGGAATGCCTGTATCACCGATACCCCAGCGGCGCACCATGGGATTTCATCCTTCCGGGGAATCCGGAGGAGACGGCCGGATGCGCGCCGATCGATTATTCCATCCTCCGCCGGCCGAAGTTCGAGCTGGTTTCCTTCGACGTCGCCTCCATCCCGCTCCTTCAAATCGACCTCTGCTTGAATGCCCCCTTCGGCGATTTCCGCCGACTCTTTCCGGAAGCCCTGTCGGATTCCGCGTTTTCCAATATTTGGCTTTACCTCAAGAAGCCGTACGGGGTCGATATCTGCCTGGTGATCAATGAGGAATTCTCCGGCGATTGGAGCCGGGTTTTCAAAGGATGCAGGCTGTGAGCGGGGGCTCGCCGCGTCCGGAGCGACACCAGCCCCGGCCATGGAGGTATCGCCCGCAAGGAAAGGAGCGACGGATGCCGATCGGACGGCGTGACCGCACCGTGGAAGGCGAAGCGACCGTGCCCGCTTCCATCGAGGAGGTTTGGCGCGCCTGGACGACGAAAGCGGGCGCGGAATCGTTTTTCGCCCCGCGCTGCGAAATCGACCTTCGTTCCGGGGGGAAATACGAGATGATTTTCGACCCGGAGGCCGCCCCCGGGAAACGGGGCTCCGAAGGGGCCGTCCTGCTCGCCGTGCAACCGCCGGCGATGCTGTCCTTCACCTGGAACGCGCCTCCCGAATTGCCGGAGATCCGCACGCAGCGGACGCACGTGACCGTCCGGCTGGAAAAGCTGGGGGCTTCCGAAACCCGCGTGACCCTGCGCCATGACGGCTGGGGCGAAGGCGACGGATGGGACGCCGCGTATGAACATTTCCAGCGGGCTTGGAAGCGGATCGTCCTCCCGCGCCTCCGGTACCGGTTCGAACACGGTCCGGTCGATTGGAGCAATCCGCCGAATCTTCCTCCGGCCCGCGGCGATTGATCCGGTCGGCGGAAAGCGGGGCGCCTGGCCCGCGGCGCGGCGGCGGAATCCGATCGGCCGATCGCTGATACAATCCTCCCGCGTCCGCCCCCGGGCGGGAAGGAGAATGCGGAATGAGAAAAGCCCTCGCAGTCTTGTTTCTCCTGGCGGTTTTCGCGGCGGCCTGCACGGCCCGGGATTCTTCCTCCGCCGGGTCGGGTTCGCAGCCCACCCGAACCAAGACACCGACCGTCACCCTCACCCCCACGCCCTCCCCGGCCGAGATCCTTGCCCAAGCCGGCGACGCGATGCTGGCGATGGACAGCGCCCGCTTCCTGCTGATCCGCGAGGGCGAGCCGGTCACACTCGATCCGGCTACCGGCATGACCTTCAGCGAAGCGGCCGGGGATTACCAAGCCCCGGACCGCGTGCGGGCGGACGTCAAAGTGATGCTGTTCGGCAACGTCCTGCAGATCGAGGTCTACTGGCTGCCGGAAGGAACCTACCTTTCGAATCCGCTGACCCGCCAGCTTGTCCCCGCCTCCGACGGTTTGGGCTTTGACGGGGCGTCAATCTTCCAGGCCGACGGCATGCCCGCGGTGCTGCGGACCGGGATCCAAAACCCACAGCGCGTCGGCACCGAGGACATCGAGGGAGTCGCGGCGATTCACATCCGCGGCGAGGCCGACGGCGCGGCCCTCGCCGCGCTGACGGCCGGCACCCTGCAAAGCGGAACGCTGTATCCGGTGGACGTGTGGGTGGACGCCGCGGCCTTCGTCCCGGCCCGCGTCCACGTCGCCGAGCCCGGCGGGAACGGCTGGCGGATCGATTTCTACGACATCGACGCGGAGATCGAAGTGCAACTGCCGTAAGTCCGCCCCTCATCCCGTCCTTCTCCCAGCTTACGCTGGGAGAAGGCGGCTGAATCCGTCCCATAATGCGGCGAGGCGAGGTCGGTTGAGGGAAAAGGCCACGCGCTCCCCGGCCCACCCATTGATCGGCCGGGGCGGGCTTTATGGAAATTGAATCTTCCACGCTTTTCTCAGCGATCTTTGTGTCTTTGCGGTAAAAGGATTCTTCGATTATGAAACGACCCGCATGGATCCTCGCCGCCGTGTGCCTGCCGGTGTTCCTTGGCGCGCTCGACCTGACGATCATCTCGGCCGTCCTGCCGGCGGTGGTGGCCGACCTCGAGGTGCCGCTGCAGACCGGCCTCGACGACGCCGCCTGGGCGGTGACCGGGTACCTGCTGGCCTACGCCGTCAGCATGACCTTCATGGGGCGCGTTTCGGATCTGTTGGGCCGGCGGCGCGTCTACCTGTTGTGCCTGATCGTCTTCTTCCTCGGCTCGTGGCTGGTTGCCGCGTCGCCTGGCGCGCCGGCGGAGTTGGCATACCGGATTGCGCGCGCGCTCGCCGGCGGGCGCCCCGACCGCAGCCTGATGGCTCTCTACGCGTTGATCTTTGGCCGCGTGGTGCAGGCCTTCGGCGCCGGCGCGATGGTGCCGGTGAGCATGGCGCTGGCGGCCGACCTCTTCCCTCCGCAGCGCCGCGCCCTGCCGCTCGGGGTGATCGGCGCGGTCGACACCGCCGGCTGGGTGCTGGGCCACCTCTACGGCGGGGTGATGGTGCAGTTTTTCGCCTGGCCGGTGCTGTTCTGGATCAACCTGCCGCTGATCGCGGTCCTCTTCGGATTGACCGTCTGGGCCTTCAAGGGGTTGCCCGCGGTCCGGGAGCGCGTCCCGATGGACTGGATCGGCGTGCTTTGGATCACGCTCACCCTCGCCGGATTGAACCTTGGCCTGGCCGCGGGGGACGCAAGCGCCGGCGCGGCGGCCGAGGCGGGCATCTCGCCCGTTCCGCTCGCGCTCGGCCTGCTGGCCTTCGCCGTTTTCATATGGCACGAACTGCGCGCGCCGCGGCCGCTGCTGGACCTGCGGTTGTTCCGCAACCGCAACGTCTCCGCCTCCGGCGCGCTCAACCTGCTGGTGGGATTCTGCCTGATGGCCGGGCTGGTCAGCGTGCCGCTGTTCATCAACCTGGCCGGCGCCGGCGGTGCCGGTCAGGGCGCGCTGGTCAGCGGCTACCTGCTTTCGGCGTTCACCATCCCGCTGGCGCTGGCCGCGATTCCCGGCGGCCTGCTGACCGCGCGGATCGGCTACCGGCTCACCACGCTGACCGGGATGTCGGCCGCCGCGCTCGGCTTCGGGCTGATGACGACCTGGCGGCCGGAGATGGCCGCCCAGGCGGTCGCGCTGTTCACCTCCGGCGCCATGCCGGATGCGGCCACTCTCGCCGGGACCCTGCACATGGCGGCCGGGCTCGCGCTGGCGGGAATCGGACTCGGTCTGACAATCGCGCCGGTCGGGACGGCGGTGATCAACGGCGCGGACGAATCCCAGCGCGGGATCGCCGCCGCGGCGGTGATCATCCTGCGGCTGATCGGGATGAGCCTGAGCGTCAGCCTGCTGACGACCTACGGCCTGCGGCGCACGGCGGAGATCAGCGCCGCGCTGCTGGAGGGCGTGCCGCTCACCGACCTGGCGCGGACCCTCGAAGCGGGCCTGCAGACGGTGACGCGGGTGACGGCCGAGATGGCCTGGATCGCGCTCTCGGTCGCCGCCGCGGGATTGATCCCGGCGCTGTTGCTGCGCCGAGGGGACGAATAAAACGACGGGGGGGGGGCGAACGCTCAGCAATCCGAATCACGGCTTCGCTTCACAAATTCCCGCACACGGTAAAAAATTTCCGCGCGCGCTTGCGTTCATTTCTTCGCCCTCTTCACCATGGTCCAGCGTTTCCTGGCCAACCCCGTGCCAGGCTCGGAATACTCTCAGTATGAATTTTTCCGGACCCACTATTTTCTTTTTCTCGGATTAACCATCGCCGTCGAGGCGCTTTGGTGCCGGATTGTGCTTCCCCTGCGCTTCCGCCAAGCTCTGCTGCTTTCCTTCACCGCGAACCTGGCATCCTACCTCGGCGGGGTGATCCTGTTCGGCTTCTGATCGGCGGCCGTTATCCCATCCTTCCCCTCCCTGCCCTCCCCCGCCTGATCACTCTATCGGCCATATGCCCTTCCTGCGGGAGGCCGCCGGGTAGCCATCCCATCCTTCCCCTCCCTACCCTCCCCCGCCTTCCCGTGATACGGGAAGGCGGGGGAGGAGATGGCCGTCATGGCTTTGTACAAAAGAAAAATAAGCGGAATAGACGGGGATATATAAAACAGTGCACCGTTGGGGCGCGCTCACCGCCGGCGGAGCGACGGCGCGGAACCGTTCCGAAAAATTGCGCTATACTCGAAGCGTCCTTTCCGCCCGGCCGGTCCGGCGGCCGGAGCGGCAAACGCCGCCCGTGCAATTCCCGGCCCGGCCCCCGTCTGTTCCTCGACTCGTTTGGGGAGGACGCTGATGAACAATCCATCGGACGGTATCGCTTCCAGGCTGCGGCGACGGCTCTACCCGCCGGCGGCGTATGCCCTGGCGGCCGCAGCCTGCCTGGGCTTCGCGCTGAGGTCATCCGCATCCGCGGATCCGCTTCCCGGCGGCGGGCGGTTCCCCATGGATGGCCGCTATCGCTACACCACCTTCGAGGCCAAAATGTCCGCCACCGCGGAGGCCAAAGCCTCGGCCACCGGCGCGGTCTTTGCCGCCGAAACCGCCGCCGCGTTATCCACCCAAACCGCGGAATTCGAAGCCACCCAGACCGCCAATGTGCCGGCCACCGCCACCGCCGGCGCCGAACAGACCGGCACTGCCGCCGCGGAATCCACCCGCAGGGCCGCCACCGCCGCCGCGCAGACGACCAAGACGGCGGCCGCCGGTGCGACCTCCACCGCCGCCGCGCAAGCCAACGCCACCGCCGGCTTCCGCGCCTCGGCCGCCGCCGCCGCGGAGGCCACCGCCTTCGCGATCCGGCAGGCGACCGAGTACGTCAGCCTGCCGGCGACCGCGACCGCCGGAGCGCAAGCGACCGTCGCCGCCGAGGAACAGGCCAGGCGGGACGCCGCCTGGCGGGATCTCCCGCGGATCTTCACCCTGAAATTTTTCGTCCTCCTGGCCTCGGCAATTCTGGTCGAACTGCTGATGGCGTTCTTTCTGGTTCGGGGCGTTTTCGACCGGATCGGCATCCGGTCCTCGAAAATCTTGCTCGCTGTGATCCCGGGCAACCTGGCCGCCGTCACCGCCGCCTGGTTCGGGATGTGGCTGTTGCAGACCGCCACTCCCCTCCCGTATGCCGTCGGCGTCCTGGCGGCGGAGACCTTTGAACTTTTTATCGAGGCGCTCTGGTTCCGGATCATCCTGCGCCTGCGGTTCCGCGAGGCGTTCCTGCTGTCGTTCAGCGCGAATCTGATGTCGTATGCCGCGGGGGTGGCATTGTTCGGATTCTAGAAAGAAAGCCGTTCGAGAAAGCCGCGCTCCCGATCGGCCATCCCATCCCTACCCTCACTACCCTCCCTCTCCTTCCCGTACAACGGAAAGGCGAGGGGGGAGTTTACTCCCAGGGAGAAGTACGTAGAAAAACATCAGGGAGGAGGCCGGGGTGGTTGAAAACCGATCAGGATAATCATTGCCGCAAGCGGACTTACTTTACCAAGCGATCCTTTCGGACAATCCGCCGGCAATAACTCTTTTGGGTCTTCTCCAAAACGTATGGGGCATCCCGAGGATAGGTGAATAATTCCCTCAGGCGAAAAAAGGGAAGAAACGCCGGGGGGCTTTTGGCCCGAGATAGCCGCTTGTCCTCCGGACTGCCCTCCTGGCGTAGAAATCCACCGATTTCGGCGTTTCACCCTTTTGCCGTACTCCGTCTGCGGAGTAGACAATATCAGCCACAAAGCGCACAAAGACAGCCCCAGGCAATCCTTTGTGCCCTTTGTGTTCTTTGTGGTGGCGCACCTATCCACCGGCGAAGAATCGGAGAACTCCTGCAAGAGGGTCATCTGGATCTATGTGGGCGGCAGGGAGGGTTCGGCGTCGCGGGAATGGGTGTCCGTCGAGCCGGCGATGCGGAGGCTGTCTTCGCGTCATGCCATAGAACATCGAAATACACCTCCCGGCGCGCGTCGGTCTTCTCCTTATGCCAAGGCGCTTTTCGTCCCCGGGAGGGGCAAAATCTGACATAAAGAATACGGCGAAGAACCACCTTTCTTATTGTCCGGGGTTTCCATCTTTTCCCGTACCCCTGATGGATGGAAAACAATTCCGCCCTCCGGATGGGTGAAAGCCCCGGATCGCAGTCACCGGCGCCGGAAAAAGAAACTGATAAAATCCTCCTTGGTAACATTCCGCTTCCGCCATGAAGTGCTGAAAAATGGTATATAGATGGCCGACAAGCATTATCTTGAGGACGCCTTCCGCGCGCCCGAAGAGATATTCAACCTAAGAACGGCCTGAGCGGAGAAAAGAATTCGTCAATTTTTGCATTAGGTCACCTTTTCATAAAAGGATAGCGTTCTCTATGGAATCTTTCCAAAGGGTCGACTTCACCCACCAAAGCGCCGCCGAATACGCAGGCATCGGCCTGGTCGGCACCTACTTGCTCGCCGCCCAGTGCGTGTGGCAAAAGCTGATGCCGCTCCGGATGGAGATCGGCACCCTGGTAGATTTCGGCTGCGGGGCGGGCAAATCCACCCGCGCCGCCTCCCGTTGCGTCCGCCCGCGGGGTACGGCCGTCGGCGTCGACATCTCGGCCGAGATGGTCGCCCAGGCGACAAAGGTCACGGCCGAATCGAAAGCCGCGCTGCCCGAAGTGGAGTTTGTCTATAAGCAGATCCAGTGCGAACACGGGCGCGAGGTCATCCCGCTCCCGGACGGCGCGGCCGACGCCGCGACGACGACGATGGTCCTGCAGGAGATGCAGACCGAGGAACAACTGCAGAACGCCGTCTCCGAGATCGGCCGGATCTCGAAAAAGGGCGGCTGGTTTGCCGCCGTATGCGACAACGACGCCATCGCCTGCGAGGAGTACACCGCTTTCACCTACGCCCCTTTTCCGGAAAACCGGACCCGGAGCGACAATTACGTCAAGAGCCGATCGACGGTCTCGAACATCGTCTGGGAGAAGGACCGCTTTTGGTCGCGCGAGATCCTCGCCCGCTGCATCGAACGGGCCGGCTTCCGGATCCGCTCGATCGACTATCCGCTGGCGGACCCGAAAACCCCGCCCTTCCCCGACGATCCCGCCATCCCGTGGAAGGACGAGCTGACTTTCTCCCCGCTGATGGTTTTCTGGAGCCGCAAGCTCGGATAAATAAAGATATGGAAGCAAAGATGCTATTTTTATGAATGGAGACCGCTGGAAGAAAATGGATCCTATTCGTTTCGGTTTCTACGCTGCGGAGTTCAATATAAGCACCATTCTCGTGTAAACAATTCGCATGTAAGGAGGAACCTCCATGGACGCACTGGAAGCCATCCGCAAACGCAGAACCATCCGCAAATACACCGGCGCGCCGATTCCCAAGCCGGACCTGGAGACGATCGTTGACGCGGGCCGCCTGGCGGCGACGGGCAGCAACAAACAGCCGTGGGATTTCGTCGTCGTCACGGACCGGGCGGCGGTCGCGGGCTTGAATACGGGAAAAGTCTGGATCGAACAGGCCGCGGCGGTGATCGCCGTGGTCATGGATCCGCAGCTCAGCCGCTGGTGGGTGGAGGACGGGGCGGCGGCCATCCAGAACATGCTCCTCGCCAGCACCGCGCTGGGGTACGGCGGCTGTTGGGTGGAAGGGGACATGCTCCCGCACGAGGAGGAATTCAAAGCCAAACTGGGGATCCCACCCGCGAAGCGGATCCTGGCGCTCGTGCCGATCGGGATCCCGGCCGAAACGCCGGTCAAGGAGAAGAAGCCGCTGGCGGAAGTGATCCATTGGGAAAAGTATTGACCACAAGGAGTCGGATGTGAAACGGATACTCTTCTCGGTCGGCATCAGCGCCGTTGAGGCGCTCGGGACCGTCACCCGGATGGTGGCGATTGCCGATGAGGTGCGCAAGCGTTCGCCGGAAACCGAAATCCTTTTCCGCGCGGCCGGAGTCGAGGCGGAGCACGTGTCCAAGCACGGCTACCGCTTCCGGCCGGGCTATAAACCGCCCATGTACGGCGTTCCCTTTTGGGTGTGGGGCATCCTGCAAACCCTGCAGGGCGAATGGAACGGCGAGGTGCCGCCGATCAAGGATATCGAAAGCGTCATCCGCATGAAGGGCATCTTCACCGGGTCGTACGTGGAAACCTCCTACCGCGAATGGGAGGAGCTCCTGCGAACCTTCCGACCGGACGTCGTCGTCAGCGACTTCGACTTCCTGGCGCCGGTGGCGGCGAGAGCCCACGGCATGCCGCTCTTCACCATCTTCAGTTCGACCGGCGATCCCTCCTACTACTGCGAACTCTTCTACGACAAACCCCGTCCGGACCGCCGCCTGCATCGCAGCTACAACCGCCTGCTGCGGCGCTTGAAGCTGCCGGAGGTCGCCAACGTCCTCGAGTTGTTCGGGGGATTCGATCATGCCCGGCGGCTGATTCCTTCCATCCCGGCCATGGAGGATGTGCCGGAAGACGCGCAAAACCGCTTCCTCGGCAGCCTGATCCCCGAGAAATTTTCGGGCCAATCCTGGGCCTGGGAGAAACGGCGGCCCTTGGTGTACGTGTACTTGAGCATCGGGCAGATATCCGCGCCGGCGGCCGAAAAAACCCTGGCGGCGGCGTTCGCCGAATCGGATTTCGACGTAGTCCTGGCGGGGGCCGGGCATCCGTATTTCGAAAAGCGGGGCGAATACCGGATCGGAAACGTGCGGTTCTTCCGGTTCCTCCCTTCCGATGAGGTCCTGAAACAGGCGGACATCGCCGTCCATCACGGCGGGCAGAACACGACCCTGCAATGCATCCAAGCCGGGGTTCCGGCGCTGATCTATCCGGGATTGCATTTCGAACGCTACTACAACGCCAAAAAGGCGTCCGCCATCGGCTGCGCCTACAACCTGAAGAACGAGGATTTCAATCCGAATTCGCTCCTGCGGCTGTGCCGGCAATTGCTGGAAAGGCGGCCGTTCCAAGCCAACCTCGAAACCTACGCCCGGGAGATCCGCCAACGGGGAGGGAGAAAAAAAGCCGCGGAAATCATATTGCAGGCGGCGTAAAGGTGGGATTATCATCGCCACACACGTCCTCCCGGGCGGGTGCGCCGGACCGGATTATTTACAGCGGACCGTCCGCCGCAAGTTGGAAAAGACCATTTCCCTAAGGAAGGAACCCCGATGAAGAAAAAAGGAGCGAAAACGCCCTCTCGCAGGGAATTCCTCAAAACTGCGCTCGCCACCGCGGGCGGTTTGGCGCTGACGCGCTGCGGCGGCCGGGAGCCGGCCACCCCGCTTCCGACCCGCCCGCCGCTCGACATCACTCCCAGCGCTTCGCCCGCGGTTCCGATCTATCCGGATCCGTCGCGCCCGATCGCCGAGCGGGTGGCCGACCTGGTCGACCGCATGACCGTCAACGAACTGATGATGCAAATGGGCACCGGAGCCCCGCCGATCGACCGGCTGGGCGTCGCCAAATACAACTGGTGGAGCGAAGCCGGGCATGGCATCGGCCGCGCCGGGCTTGCCACCGTGTTTCCGCAGGTGATCGGCATGGCCGCCACCTGGAACGCCGGCCTGATCCGCCGCACGGCCGAGATCATCTCCGACGAGGGCCGCGCCAAGCACCACGAATTCGTCCGCAACGGACAGTACATCCAGTACGGCGGCTTGAATTTCTACTGCCCCAACATCAACATCTTCCGCGATCCGCGTTGGGGTCGCGGCCAGGAAACCTACGGCGAGGACCCCTACCTGACCTCGCGCCTGGCGGTGAATTTTATCCGGGGGATGCAGGGCGACGATCCGAAATACCTCAAGACCGTCGCCACCCCCAAGCACTTCGCCGCCCACAGCGGGCCGGAGGAAGGCCGCTTCGGATTCGACGCCAAGGTCTCGCAACAGGACCTGCGGATGACGTACCTCCCCGCCTTCCAGGCCTGCGTCACGGAGGGCAAGGCGGCCTCGGTGATGAGCTCCTACAACAGCCTGAACGGGGAGCCCTGCAGCGCCAACCCGACCCTGCTGCAGGAGATCCTGCGCGAGGAGTGGGGCTTCGACGGATTCGTCGTCGCCGACTGCGGCGCGGTGGCTTTCCTGTTTTACTCCCACGGCGCGGCCGTTTCGCGGGAGGAAGCCGCCGCCCTGGCCGTCAGAAGCGGAGTGGACCTGGAGTGCGGATGCGTCCTTGGCATTCCATGCTTCTTCAACTACTTTAATCTGGCGGTCCAGCGCAACACCATCACCGTCGAGGACCTGCGCCGGGCGGTCCGGCGGCTCTTCACCGCGCGCTTTCGCCTGGGGATGTTCGATCCGCCGGAGCAGGTGCCCTACGCGCAGATCCCCTACAGCGTCGTGGATTCCGCCGAGCACCGCGAGGCGGCGCTCGAAATCGCCCGGCAGTCGCTCGTTCTCCTGAAGAACGAGGACGCCGCGCTGCCGCTGGACATGGACACCGTCTCCTCCATCGCCGTCATCGGCCCGAACGCCGACGACACCCGGGTCCTCAGCGGCAACTATCAGGGCACCCCCGCGGAGCCGGTGTCGGTCCTTGCGGGCATCCGCGCCCTGGCCCCCCAAGGGGTGGACGTCCGCTACGCGCTCGGCTGCAATATCAACGACGGAACGGATTCCGGAATCGACGTTGCGGTCCGGGCGGCAAAGGATTGCCAAGCGGCGGTGGTGGTGCTCGGACTCTCCCAGCTGATGGAAGGCGAAGCCGAACAGGCCGAGGGTCTGCCTCAGGGGCAGATCAGCCAGGGCGACCGCAAGACCCTGAACCTCCCGTCGATCCAGGAAAAACTTCTCAAGCGGGTTTTCGAAACCGGGACGCCCGTGATCCTGGTGCTGTTGAACGGCAGCGCGCTGGCCGTCACCTGGGCCGACGAGAACATCCCCGCCATCCTGGAAGCCTGGTACCCCGGCCAGGCCGGCGGCACCGCGGTGGCCGAGGCGCTCTTCGGCCTCACGAATCCGGGCGGACGCCTGCCGGTCACGTTCTACCGCTCCACCAAGGATCTGCCCCGCCTCGACGATTACAGCATGAAGAACCGCACCTACCGCTACTTCACCGGCCGGCCGCTTTACCCGTTCGGATACGGATTGAGCTACACGACCTTCGCGTACCGCAACCTGGACATCCGCCCGGCCGAGATCGCCCCGGGCGAATCCGTAGAGGTCGCGGTCGAAGTCGAGAATACCGGCGGCCGCGAGGGGGACGAAGTGGTCCAGGTCTATCTCAAAGACGAAGAAGCCTCGCAGACCGTGCCGCTGCTTCAGTTGCAGGGGTTTGCGCGGATCCGGCTGGCCCCCGGCGAAAAGCAAACCGTGACGTTCACGCTCAGCCGCGAGCAGATGCGGTTCGCGGACGAAAACGGCGATTGGATCCTCGAGCCCGGAAAATTCCGGGTGTGGGTCGGCGGCGGGCAACCCGAGTGGCGGGAGGGGATGCGGCCCGCGGCCGGTTTAGAAGGCGCCTTCACCGTCCGCGGGTAGGTGGATTCCCCTTCCGCAAACCCACGGCACCCCCTTCCGTAGATGAGTAATACCGGCCGCAAATCCGGCGGCCGCCGCGTTCACGCAGAGGAGTTCCATCTATGAGCATCCTGCGCGGTCTGTTCGGCCCCAGCAAAGACGAGATGTGGTCCCAACTCAGCCGGGAAATCGGCGCCGAGTACAACCCGGGCGGATTTTTCAAGGACAGCAAAGTCACCCTAACCCACCGCGATTGGCGGATCACGCTCGACACCTACACCGTCAGCACCGGAAAAACCCGCGTCACCTACACCCGCTTCCGCGCCCCGTTCGTCAATCCGGACGGGTTCCGCTTCAACATCTACCGCAAGAACATCTTCAGCGGGATCGCCAAACTGCTCGGCACCCAGGACATCGAAATCGGCGATTCGTATTTCGACGACGAGTTCATCATCCAATCCTCCTCGGAAGACCTTGTCTACCGCCTGCTCTCGAACCTCGAGATCCGCCAGATGATCCAAAAACAACCTTCGATCCACTTCGAGGTCAAAGACGACGAGGGCTGGTTCAAACAATCCTTCCCGGAGGGGGTGGACGAGCTGTATTTCCAGACCGTGGGCGTGATCACCGACAAACAGCGGCTGAAGGACCTGTTCGACCTGTTCGCCGCGGCGCTCGACCAGTTGTGCCGGATGGGCTCGGGGTACGAACGGGATCCGGGAGTGCGGCTGAGCTGAGCCACACCGGTCTGCGCTCCTCCCCCGCCCGGCCAAAGGCGGAAGGCGGAGGATTCAGACGGCGCCCCCGGAAAAACCAGGGTTGGTGTATGATCGGGGGAGGAGCCTCCGGGAGAAACGCATGCCTCGGATTTTTTTCCTGAAGCGCGGACGATAGTACTGGCGCGACCTGATCCTGTTCACGCTGTTCCTGCTCTTCCTCGTCTACCTGTTTGTCATCCCCGCGGTCGACGCGTACGCCGCTCTGCATCCGCAGCGCTTCCCCCTCGGCTCGGCCTCGCCGACGGATCTCGGGATGGGGTATGCGGACGCGGCCTTCGCCACGCAAGACGGCCTGACTCTCCGGGGCTGGTATATCCCTTCCGCCAACCGCGCGGCGGTGATCCTCGTTCACGCCTTTAACGGCAACCGCACCGGCACCCTCTACCACGCCCAACTCCTGGCCCGCCACGGGTACGGAGTCCTGCTCTATGATACGCGGGCGCAGGGGGAAAGCGAAGGCGGCCTGTACGCCTTCGGCTGGGATGCGCACCGCAACGTCTTGCCGCGCTCGATTACCTGCAGACCCGCCCCGACGTCGATCCGGAGCGGATCGGCGTCCTCGGCCTTTCGGCCGGGGCGCGGATCGCGCTGTATGCAGCGGCCGGCACCGGCCGGCTCTCGGCGGTGGTCGCCGAAGGATGCGGTTACCCGACCTTTGCGGATTGGTTCCAGGGCACCGATCCGACGGACAGGCTTTGGGCGCCGTCGATGTGGATGACGTACTTCTTCGCGCAAGCCGCCACCGGGATCTGGAATCCCGAACCGATGCGGGACGCGATGGCGCGGATTTCGCCCACGCCCGTGTTGCTGATCGCCGCCGGAAGGGACAAGCTTTTTAACCGGCAATATTTCGAGGCCGCACTCGAGCCGAAGGAAGCTTGGTTCCGCGAGGAAGACGGGCACATCGACGCGCTGTTCGCCCGCCCCGGGGAATACGAGGCGCGGGTGATCGGATTCTTGGACCGCTATCTCGCGCCGGATCCGGCGGAGGCACGGACCATTCAGCAGGGTGCTGTAAAAGCGGGGCCATCCAACGGGAGGACGGTGTTTCTCGAGGATGCCTTGCGGTCATTGGATCGTCATACCAAGCGAAGGCAGGGAGAACTCGGGATGACGATCCAAAGACGGCGTTTGGTGCCTTTTCCCCACCCCTCAAATTGCACTTAGGGAGATGGGAAAGTTGTGGTTATGAAAAATATTTACCATTTTTAATGAACCAATACAGGGTGTATCCGTTCAAGGCGACCACGCCGATCATCGTCGCGGCCGCGAGAACGGCGATGGCGACGGCGCCGGAATCGCCCCTATCGATTGCGGCGGTGATAAATCCAACCGCAGAGCAACTCATAGTCAGGCTGCCGGGCACATTCATTCCGTGAACGAGTATCGCCCAATACCGCGCCCATGGGCGCATTTCCAAGTATCCGCGGGTCAAGAAAGAATAGAAGGCGGCGAACCCCGCCGATCCCGCAATGATGAAAACCGTCATCGAGATATAGGAAGCTGGGCCATTGATCAGCTCGTAGATTAGGGCCGCGATTCCTCCGGCAACCCCCAGCAGGCTGAAGGCCACTCCCGATCCGTAGATCAGCAGGGCGTATACGGTCAAGCAACCCGGCCGGTCCGCGGAAAATGCGCCGGCCGCCTTTTCGTCGCCGGCAGCGGCGGCCATGGTCTTCACCGAAGCAAGGTCGACCCCGCATTCGCAGAACGAATTACT
This sequence comes from Anaerolineales bacterium, assembly GCA_016928575.1. Lineage (NCBI taxonomy): Bacteria > Bacillati > Chloroflexota > Anaerolineae > Anaerolineales > Anaerolineales bacterium. The sequence goes on along the minus strand of JAFGKK010000091.1, from coordinate 21,040 downwards.
GCACTTGTTTTTTATTCCGCAAGACGGGCAAATTTTATAATATTCCATGGCATCCTCCCTGGTGTAGATTGTGTCATTGCCCGAAAAGAATGAAAATCAATCCCTTGCCGATACGGTGAATAGAAATATGTCATCACCCTCCTCTCTATCCCATTTTCAATTTCCATATCGATCCCGGCAGGATGATCCCGGAATTCCTCACACACACTCAACAACAATCCATTCACAAGGTAATGAGATGCCTTTTGCTGTCCGCACTCCCGTCTCATCGAATCCATACGCAACGAAGAAACGGTGTCTGGAATCGGCGGTCAAACGCCTTTCGCTGCGGATTGCACGCGCTTCGCCCACTGCGCCGCCCGTTCCGGTTCGCCTTCCGCCAGCGGCCCTTCGCTGGCGGTGACGATGAACCCTTCCGGCGCAAGAACCGGCGTTCCGCCCTTCTTCGCCAGCGCGTCGGCGATCGGCTTGGCGGCATATCCGAAGAGGCCCACCATGAACGTCAGGAACTTGTTGTCGAGCGCTTTAAGGTCCATCCGGGTGTCGAACGCGGCGACCCGGACGCCGTGCAGGCTGTTCTTGGGGAGCGATTTTATCCACTGCCTCAGGGCGGGCGTGGGACGGAAAGCCCGGGTCGGGGACCCGACGATCACCAGTTGCGCGCCGGCCAGCGCGTCCTTGCCGGCCTCGCCGGCCCGAACGACCGCGGCGGCCGGCGTGCAGGCCGCGCCCACCGACTGCGCCACTTTTTCCGTGTTGCCGAACACCGTATCGTAGACCACGACGGTTTTCATGGAAGAATCCTCCGAAAATATACATTGATGCATACGCAACCGGATTATAATCCGTTGCACCCCGGAGGACCGGCGCGCCGATGGCCTATCATTTTGCGCCCATGAACACCAAATACGCCCAAACCGTCGCCGGCTGGCATTACGACGGCGTCTATGCATTTTACGATTTCGCGCAGGGTCCCGAGGATCTGGCGGAATTGCTGGACCCCTGCAATTGGGAAAACCGATATTTCGCCGTCCTGAACGGGAACGGCCAGCTGACCGGCTTCTTCTGCTTCGACGTCCGCGGCGGGGCCGTGGAGCTGGGATTGGGGATGAGGCCGGAGGATACCGGCCAAAGGCTGGGGCGCGCCTTCGTGCAGGCGGGATTGGAATTCGCCCGCCGCCGCTTTCATCCGAAGCGTTTCCACCTGGAAGTGGCGGCCTTCAACCAAAGGGCGATCCGGCTTTACGAAAAGCTGGGCTTTCTAAAGGAAAAGACCCATCTTCAGCGAACCAACGGCGGCGAATTCGAATTCGTCCAAATGATTCGAAACGATACGACTCCGGAGATCCGGGACGGCAATTCGCATCGCGCTTCTGCGCCTACGCGCCCCCGCGCGAAGAATTGAATCTCTGCATTGCGGAGGCGCTGAGACGCGATGGCCCAAGGCAAAACATTGCAGCTTCACATCTCCGCACCTCGGTTTTTTTGCCGCCGTCCGTCAGCAAACGGAATACAATATTCTTTACATTGTCCGAACCCATAGGTTTCCCTCCGAATGCAGCCCTGGCAGAAATCCCTCGCCCATGATCCGATCCCGCCGCTGCACGCGCACGGGAACGAAGCCCTGCGGTTTTTCGTCCGGCGCGACCTTCTGGGAGAGGACGCCGGCCCCATCCAAGAATTGTGGCGGTTGCCGGACGCGGCGAAGATCCTCCGCAAGCAGCAAAGGGACGGCTCCTTTCCGGTTCCCGCCGCGCGGGTCAAGCATCCCGCCGTCAACTACCGCCTGGTCGAAACCTGGAGATATTTCCGAATCCTGGTGGAGATGTATGGGTTCACCCGCGAGGATCCGCAGGCCGAGCGCGCGGCGGAATTTTTGTTTTCCTGCCAGACCGCGGACGGCGACTTCCGCGGATTCCTGGCGGACCAATACGCCACGTATTACACCGGCGCCGTCCTTTCCCTGCTCGTCCAAGCGGGATACGGGAGCGATCCGCGCGCGGAAAAATGCTTCCGCTGGCTGCGCTCCATGCGGCAGGACGACGGCGGATGGACGATCCCGATTCTCACCCATCCCTTCAACGGCAAGCAGATGTACCGCCTAACCGGCAGCCACATGGACGTCGTCGAGCCCGACCGCACAAAACCCTTCTCCCACAACTGGACCGGCATGGTTCTGCGCGCGTTCGCCGTCCACCCGAAGTATCGTAGGACGCGGGAGGCGAAAGCCGCCGCGTCGCTGCTCGCGGACCGTTTCTTCCAGCCGGACGTCTACACCTCTTACCAGTCGGCGGAATACTGGATCCGCTTTGAATATCCCTTCTGGTGGAACAACCTCGTCGCGGCGCTGGATTCCGTCTCGCGCATCGGCTTGCCCGCCGACGATCCGCGGATCGCCAAGGCGTTGGATTGGCTCGTCCGTCATCAGGAAAGGGACGGACTGTGGCGGGTGACGTACGCCAAACCGCACGCGCGTGTGAAAGAGACCGCCAAGGTCCGCGGCGCCCGATGCTGGATCAGCCTGGCCGTTTGCCGCGTGCTTCGAAGGTATTACCAATAGACGAATGCGTTTTTCTATGCGCCTTTTGTGCCCCATGCGGCCATTTTGGCCACAAGAGGAACAAAAGAAAAAATACATTTGCTCAGCATGATGCAAGGATTGAAAAAAGTCGAAAAATCATCCAATTATTCCCCCCTCATCCCATCCTTCTCCCAGCCCATCCCTTAAGCTGGAGGGCTTTCAACAAATGCATATCTTCATCCGCAGATGTAGGGCTGGGAGAAGGCGCCCGAGGGGCGGATAAGGGGGGCTGAGCAGATACGAAAAAATAAAATTTTTCGTATCCGCTCAGCCCCCCCTTATCCGCCCATATCATTATTGATCGCGATGATGTAAATGGCATATTCCCCGCAGGAGGCATCGCCGCAGATGCCAGAAAACCAGATTTCGCCGTGGGTTAATCCGACGCCCTCGTAGGTGCAGCGGAGATCTTCATCCTTTTGATGCAGGACGGCGTTCCGGATTTTCGAATTGATAATCTGATCGTAATGCTGTACGAATTGATCCGCGCTCGAAATGGCCGTGCGGGTTTCCCCCAGATACGCTTGGATCGGATACTTGACCAATCCGGCCAGGTCCGAGCGCTTTTCGTTGGCGATGAAGTCCTTGATCATGTTAAGAAAATTCCGGATTTCATCGGCCGTCAATCCGGTGACTTCGGCGCACGCGTCGAAAATGTCCGTAGGGGTTCTAGCCACCCGCGTGCCTGTGGGCTTGCGCGTTCGCGAGGCGGTCGGAACGGATGCCTGCGGCTCGCCCGTCGATTCCACGGACGGGCCGCTCAGGGTGGCTGTAACGGGCGGCGACGCGGCTTCGGACGGCATGGCGGCGGACGGCGTTTGAGCGGTGGTGAAGATGCTGCACGAAAAGACCAACGCGGCGCCAAACGCGATCGCGAAAAAAAGGGGTTGACGGGGTTGGGGCGGATTCGGGGATGGAGAACTCCGTCGATCCGGCAAAGGCTTTTTCATTCGCGGCACCCTCCTTTGCAGATAAGCCTTCCGAATTGTATTCCTTTTTTTAGTTGATGAAAAGGAAGGGAAGGCGGCCTCGCAGCCTCGGCATCCAGGCGAGGCGTCTCGAAACCGCCCGCGGCTATCGGAAGCTCAACCGTTTTTTAGCTTGTCATAACATCCTTCGCCGGTCGTTCAACGCCGATGCCGCGGACGGCGGAGGACGGCAACGTGGCGAAAAATCACTTCTCGGCCTTTTTCCCGAGCTTCCGCGGCTTCTTTTTCCCCGACGCCAGTTCCGCTTTCTTCGCCCGCGGGAGTTTTTTAATCTCCGCCTCGCGCCGCCGCGCCGCGCGCTTGTCCTCCTGGCGCTCGAAATACATCAGCTTCACCGGGCGGCGGCTGCGGGTGTAGCGCCCGCCATGGCCCGTTTCGTGTTGGCGGATCCGGCGCGGCAGGTCGTTGGTCCATCCGGTGTAGAAGGACCCGTCGGCGCACCGCAGAACGTAGCAGCAAGGGATCCCCTTTGTTGGGGAAGAGGGCTTTTTCATCCGCGGACGGAGCCTCAGGGCAGACCGAGGAACAGCAGTAAAAAGACCGGCGCCACCAGAAATCGGACGAGCAAACCCACCACACTAACGCCCATCATCGGCAGGACGAAGAACAGGATCAGCAGGGCGTAGAAACCGTAGCGCTGCGCGGATTCGTATTTCACGGCTAATCCTTCCGGGAGCACCGCCCCGAGGATCTGCGCGCCGTCGAGCGGAGCGATCGGAATCAGGTTGAAAAAGGCCAGCAGCAAGTTCAAATAAACGAATAGGGTGAAGAAGTAAGCCGGTTCCGGCAACAAGGCATTGGTGGATGTCAGCGTCGGAGTCCACGAAAAGAAATACAACGGAACCGCCCCCAGCACAGCCAATCCGAAGTTGGCCGCCGGCCCGGTCAACGAGACGAGTCCCATTTTCAAGCGGCGGTTTTCCCCGAAGTAGGCCGGATTGACCGGCGTCGAGGCCCAGCCGATCCCGGCGAAGAGGAACAGCAAGGACCCCCAGGGATCCAGATGTTTGATCGGATTCAAGGTCAGGCGCCCGTGCAGGCGCGGGGTGGGATCCCCCAGGCGGGTGGCGGCAACGGCGTGCGCCAGCTCGTGGGCGGGGAACACGATCAGCAGGATCAGCGCGCGGCAGAGGAACTCGGCGATCGTCCGCGGGTACATGGCCGGATTATAACCCTCCCCCGCGCGAGACTTCGGCGAGGTAATTGCGCGAGCGCAGGGGGGATTCGAGCACGAACTGGATGGATCGGCGCAACAGCTCCTCCAATTCATCCAAGGTCTCCGGCCGCACCCGGAGTTTCAGCGCCGCGTCCAACGGCGAGCGTTGAACGTGGCGTAAAACCTTCAGCGCCGCGAGCGTCACCGGAAATCGCCCTTCCGCCCTCTCGGCGCAGCGCGGACAGACCGCGCCGCCCCGCGCCGGGGAGAAGAACTGGTCCTCGGCGCGGATCTGCTCGCCGCCGACGGTGCACAGCGATAGCTCGGGCCGGTACCCGCTGCATTCCAACAGCTTCAGATCGTAGCAGCGCAGGATCCAGGCCGGATCGCCCCCGCCGGAAAGCTCCTCCAGCGTGCGGACCGCAAGCCGGTAGGCGTCGGGATTATCCGACTCCTCGGGCGAAAGCCGGTCGAGCAGCTCCGCCGCATACGAAGCCGCCGCCGACCGCACCAGATCCTCGCGCAGCGCCGCATAGGCGTCGATGGTTTCGGCCTGGGTGACGATGTCGAAATCCCGCCCCCGGGCCAGGAACAACTTCGCGCGGTGGAACAGCTCCAGGTGGCCGGCCTTGCGCGAAGCGGGTTTGCGCACTCCCACCGCCCGCACGCGGATCTTGCCGCGCCCCGGCGTGAAGAGCGTGAGGATCCTATCGGCTTCGCCCCAGTTCCGCCGCCGCAGAACCAGCGCTTCGGTTTGATACGTCCGCTCGCGGGCCATGGCGATTCGATTATACCGGCAGCCATCCTGAGCAGGTCTTTCCGACAGCCGACAGCCCGAGGAATCGTCATCGTCTGAACGAGGTCATTCCGAGGCCCCTTCAGAGGCCGAGGAATCGGTTTCGCATGAAACCCAACCCGCTGACCGCCTTCCTCCGTCCAGGCGCCTCCGCTTCCTCGGAGTCTTCAGCCCCTCGGCATGACGCCTGTATCGGCCAAACCGCCCAGGTTGCGGACCTCCTCCCGACCGGCTAGAATGTGTCCGCCAAGCCCATGCTGACGATCGACATCTTCACTTTGTTTCCGGGCATCCTCGAGCCCGCCCTGCGCGAGAGCATCCTCGGACGCGCCGTCGCCCGCGGCTTGCTCGCGGTCCGCCTGCACAACATCCGCGACCACGCCGCCGACAAGCACCAGGTGACCGACGACGCCCCGTACGGCGGGGGCGGAGGGATGGTGATGAAGCCGGAGCCGATCTTCACCGCGGTGGAATCCGCGCTCGGTGCGCCGCCCAAGGCGCCGGTGATCCTGCTCACGCCCCAAGGCCGGCCGTTCACCCAGGAGAAGGCCTGGGCGCTCTCGGAAAGCGGCGGCTTCGCCCTGCTGTGCGGCCGCTACGAGGGCGTGGACGAGCGCGTGCGGGAGCATCTGGCGACGGAGGAACTCTCCATCGGCGATTACGTGCTTTCGGGCGGGGAACTGGCGGCGCTGGTGGTGGTGGAAACCGTCGCCCGGCTGCTGCCCGGCGCGCTCGGCGACCAGGAGGGCGCGCGCGACGACAGCCACGCGGGCGGATTGCTGGAATACCCGCACTACACCCGCCCGCCGGTGTTCCGCGGCTGGGCCGTCCCGGAGATTTTGCTTTCCGGGAATCACGCCGAGTTGGCGCGCTGGCGGCGCGAACAAGCGTTGTGGCGCACCTACCTGCGCCGTCCGGACTTGCTTTTCCGCGCCTCGCTGAGCGAGGAAGAGCGGCGCCGCGTCCGCGCCTGGCGGCTAGAAGAAGTAGATCCGGCGGAGGACTAGCCTCCCTTGCCGGTTGACGCGGCTCGTGCTAGAGTCCGGCATCCAAACCCATCGGGGGAAAACATCCTATGAAACGCAATCCGCGCTCCGCCCTTCGAACCCTGCTCGCGATTCTCCCGGCGCTGTTCGCCGCCGGTTGCTCCGGAAGTTCGCCGATTACGCCGGTGACCGCCTTTCCGACGGATTCCGACGCGCCGACCGCCACCTCTCCCTCCGCCCGCAGCCTCACCGTCTGCATGGGCGAGGAGCCGAAGAGCCTTTACCTTTACGGAAGCGGGGGGTTGGCGGCCCGAACCGTGTTCGAAGCGATCTACGACGGCCCGATCGATGCCCTCAATTACGCCTACGAACCGGTGATCCTCGAATCCTTGCCAACCCTCGAAAACCAAGGAGCCACTCTGCGGACGGTCGCGGTCAAACAAGGCGACAAAATCTACGACGACTACGGCGCCGCCGTCCTGTTGATCCCCGGAATCCGATACCGCCCCGCCGGATGCTACGACGCCTCTTGCGTGGCCTCCTACTCCGGCGGAACCGTGATGATGGACCAGCTTGAAGCGACCTTCCGCCTGTTGCCGGACCTGGTCTGGTCCGACGGCCAGCCCTTGACGGCGGACGACTCCATCTACTCCTTCGAGGTCTCTTCCTCCGCCGAAACCCCCTCCCCGCACGGGATGAGCCGGGCGATCGTCGGCACGCAATCCTACGAAGCCTTGGATGAACGGACCGTCCGCTGGACCGGCTTGCCGGGCAACATCGACCCGGCCTACTCCCGCCAGTTCTGGCCCCCCCTGCCGCGCCACGCCTGGGGCGGCATGACCCCCGCCGAATTGCTGACCGCGGAGGAATCCTCCCGGACGCCCATCGGCTGGGGGCCGTACGTCATCGAATCCTGGACCGCCGCGACCGAAATCGTCCTGCGCAAGAATCCGTTCTACTTCCGCGCCGCCGAAGGGCTCCCGCACTTCGACACCCTGCACCTCCGCTTCATCAACAACGAAGGCCGGATGGGCGTCTCGGCCCTGATCTCCGGCGAATGCGACGTCGTGGACCAGACCGTCCACCTGGACGACCAGCTTTCCGAAATCGTCGACCTGAAGAACCAGAACGCCCTGCAGGCTTCGTTCACCACCGGCACGGCCTGGGAGCACCTGGATTTCAACCTTCAGCCGATGTCGCCCTCGGTTCCCTCCTACTATCAGGACGTGCGCCTGCGCCAGGCGGTCGCGATGTGCCTGGACCGCCAGAAGGTTGTCGACAACGCCCTGATGGGACTCTCCTCCGTTCCGGACGCCTACCTTCCCGCCCAGCATCCGCTTCACAACAGCGATGTCGCCCAGTACGCGTTCGATCCGCAGAAAGCCGGCATCCTGCTGAACCAGATCGGCTGGGTCGACGCGGACGACGACCCCCGCACCCCGCGGACCGCGGCCGGCGTGTCCGGCGTGAAGGACGGAACGCCGCTGATCCTCAACGCCGCGATGATCTTCACCGAACTTCGGCAAAAGACGGTCGGGATCCTCGGCAACAGCCTGCTCGAATGCGGAATCGGATACGTCGCCACCTACGGCGAGGGCTCGATGTTCGTGGCCAACGCCGACGGCTTCCTGCTGGGACGGCTCTTCGAGGCCGCCCAATTCTCCTGGGTCGCGGGCGTCGAACCGCCCTGCGACCTGTACACCTCGGGGGAAATCCCGGACGTCGACAACGGATACCTGGGATCGAACCTGACCGGTTTTTCGAACGCCGAATACGACGGGGCCTGCGATCTGGCGCGGCGTTCGCTTCCGGGTTCGGCCGCGTACGTTCAGAACCACCTGCTGGCCCAGCGGATCTTCGCCGAGTATCTGCCCTCGATTCCGCTGTACCTGACGGTGAAGACGGCTATCGCGCGCCCCGACCTGACCGGGCTGGCGCTGGATCCCACCGCCGCCTCCGCCTTGTGGAATCTCGAAGCCTTCGACATTCCCTCGTAGCCTTTGCCGCACCGCCCTCGCGCCGCACGCCGCAGAGCCCGCGCGGAAATTTCTCCCGCGCGGGCTTTTTCTGCTTGACGCGCCTTTCCCTCTTCGGATATAGTAGGGAAAATTTTCATCCGTGAGGATTCCCCGGATTCCTGCGGAAGTCGGCATCCCTCTTCGCGCGAAAACAGGTGAGCGGTGGCAAACCGTCCGATCGGAAAAACCAGGGGCGCAGGGGACCGCGGCATTCCCGTCCCGCCTCGCCCTGCTCCGCGCGCATCGCTCCCACACCCGTCCGACAGGAGATTCCCCATGAGACGAACATCCCTTCTCCGCTTGGGAGGGCCGCTCGCGATTCTGCTCGCCCTCTCCGCCTGCGGCGGCGCTTCGGCGTCGAAAGACACCTACCGGATCGGCATCCTCGCCCAGCCTTCGCAGGGCAATGTCTGGGGAATCAACGCCCTGCCGACCTATTGGGATCTGGCCGTGCAGAGCCCCATGCGCCTGTCGCTCTTCGGGGTCAGCGACCAGCGTTTCCAATTGATTCCGCAGGTCGCCGCGGACTTCGCCTCGCCGCTCGCACAGGAGGGCGACGTCTGGGTCAGCACGGTCAAACTCCGCGAGGGAATCCGCTGGTCGGACGGCGAACCGCTGACCGCCGGCGACGTCGCATTCACCCTCAATACCTCGCTGCGGTTCGGCCTGACCGGCGGGAACTGGAGCGTCTGGGCGGACGGGGATTACCTGAAGTCGGTGGAAGCACCGGACGACCTCACCGTCAAATTGGTTTACTCCGCCAAACCGGGGATGGCCAGCCACGAATGGGGAACCCTGACGGCGACGATCGCCTGCGAGCATTACTGGGCACCCTTGGTGGAGGAAGCCGCCCAGGGGCTCGCGGATCCGGACCGGCCTGAGCGCGGGGTCGAGGATCCGGGCTGGGCCGCGTATCTCGCCCGGCGTTCCGAAGCCGCCGAGAAGCTCTTCGCCCTCGCCGACGAGGACGAGCCGCTGGCCGGCGCGTTCCTGTTCTCGCGCGAGGAAGCCGGCAGCTTCCTGGAGTTGAAGGCCAACAAGCAATACTTCTTTTCCGGCGTCGCCTTCGAGGGATACGAAAACGGCGCGTACCGCGAGTCCAAACCGAAAGGCTACACCTTCAGCGCCTACGGAACCCCCGAAGGGGCCCAGGCCTTCGCATACAAAAGCGGGCCGTTCGCGGCCAAGGCGCTGTATTCCGTTTACGGCGACCTGAACGCCGCGGTCCTGGCTCTGCAGAACGGCGAGATCGACATTCTCCTCAATCCGCAGGGCCTGCCGAAGGGGCTCGCGGAATCCGTCCAGGACGATCCGAACCTGGCCGTCGTCCAGAACGAATCCGTCGCCTTCCGCTTTCTGGGCTTTAACACCCGCCGCGAACCGATGGGCGACGCCGCGTTCCGCCAGGCCGTCGCCACGCTGATCGACCGCGAGTTTCTGACCGACACCATCCTGCAGGGCGTCGCCTATCCGGTCTATTCTTTCGTCCCCGAAGCCAACGCCGATTGGTACAAGCCGGACCTGCCGCGCTGGGGATTCACCCCCGACGGCGCGCCGATGACCCGCGCGGAACGGATGGACAAGGCGGTGGAGATCCTCGTCGCCGCCGGCTATTCCTGGAGCGACGGATCGATTCCGGTCTGGGATGCGGAAAGCGCCGCCGTCCGCGCTGCCGGAACCCTCGTCACCCCGGACGGGGATAAGATGGCGACGCTCGAACTGCTGTCGTTTTCCTACAGCGCCGATCCACTGCGGGCTACCTTCGCGCTCTGGATCGCCCAGTGGTTGAACGAGTTCGGGATCCCGATCCGCGTCCAACCGCTCGGATTCAACGCGCTCTTCAGCCGCACCATCCAACAGCAGGATTTCGACATGTTCCTGCTCGGCAACCAGGCCGGCCTCTTCCCCTCGTACCTGCGCAATTTCTGGCACAGCCGCGAGGCGGCCAAGGGCGGCTGGAACGCCGGCGGATACTCGAACCGCGCCTTCGACCAGCTTTCGGACCAGCTGCTCTCGTGCGGATCGTACACCGAATGCAAGCCGATCGCCGACCAGATTCAAGTGCTGATCGCCACCGCCGTTCCATGGATCCCGCTGTTCGACACCGGAATCTACGAAATCTACAACCGGCGGGTGGAATTCCCGTACACCCAAACCTACGGCGGATTGCAGTACCTCTACGGCCTGCCGTCGGTGGTTGCGCTTTCCTAGCCGCCGGACGCGGTCCGGAGGAAAAAAACGGCCCTGCGCCGGGCGGAGAATCGAGACAGGCATGCGGCGGTATGTCGCCCTGCGGCTCCTGCAGATCGTCTTCACTTATTTTCTGTTCCTGGTCCTGATCTACTTCCTGCTGGAATCGCTCCCCGGGAATTTCCTCGGCGCGTTTTTCGGGGAAAGTCGGCTTTCAGTCGCTCAGCTCGAGGCGCTGGAGGCGCAGTTAGGCCTCCAGGATCCGCCGCCGGTGAGGCTCGCCCGCTGGCTGGGGGGATTCCTGCGCGGCGACCTCGGCCTCTCCCTCAGCCAGTATCCACGCCCGGTGATCGAGATCCTCGCCGAACGGGCGCCGCGGACGCTCGCGCTGTTCCTTGCCGCTACCGCGCTTTCCTTCTTCCTCGGCTTTCATGCCGGGAAAATCCTCGCTTGGAGGAGGAACAGCCGGTTGGAAACCGCCGTCACCCTGGGGGGGATCACACTCTACACGGTCTTCACCCCCTGGTTCGCGCTGGGCCTCTTGTGGATTTTCGCCTGCGCCCTGCGGATCTTCCCGGCCGGAAAATTTTTAACCTGCGAAGTCTGGGGCGAATCCGCTCCCGACGCCGATTCGGTCTTCCTGCAGTTGCTGGTCCTGGCCGCGGCGGCGGCGCTTCTCTTCGCCACGGCCTTCCGCGCGGCCTCCCGCCTGGGACCGGCGCAACGGCGGAAGGCCCGGGTTCTCTCCGCCGCCGCGATCCTGCTCGCCGCCTGCGCCTATTGGATCCTCAACGGACAGGCCCGCTACGCGCTCGACATCCTCTATCATATGGTCCTGCCGGTGCTGACGCTGACTCTCATCTCCTTCGGCGGAACCATGCTGATCACCCGCAACAGCATGCTCGACACCCTGGGAGAGGATTACATCCTCGCCGCCCGGGCCAAAGGCCTGCCGGAGAACGAAATCCGCGACCGGCACGCCGCCCGCGGCGCGCTGCTGCCCGTCGTCACCACGCTCGTCTTCTCGCTGGCGTTTTCCGTGGCCGGCGGGGTGATCACCGAATCCGTTTTTTCCTGGGAGGGGATGGGCTTCACCCTGATGGAAGCCGTCACGCTGGCCGATATCCCGCTCGCGGCGGGCGCCATGGCGTTCACCGGGATGCTGGTTCTACTCGCCCACCTGGCGGCGGATATCCTGTACGCCTGGCTTGATCCGCGGATCCGGTACCGTTGAGGGGGCGGGAGAAACCCCAGGAGGGTCCTTGCGAGGAGGGCGGAAGGCGGTTTCCGATTAGGAACGGGAGTCTCTACTCAGCCAACCGTCTCCATGATTTCCTCGCCTCTTTCCCCGCCCCCTTTCCCCTCTCCTGGCTAATGCCAGGAGAGGGGAAAGGGGTGAAGGGTTAGGGACAAGGATGGAAAAGGGCAGGATTCCGTCCCTCTTAGTACGCTGGCTGAGTGGAGACGATCGGGAGTGCTTCGCCTGCCCTTTCGGGCAGGCATGCAAAGACAGGGAACCGGACGAGATTTGAGCGCATAGGATCATGATCGAAAAGTACGAGGTCCGCGAATCCAAGTCGCTTCTTGGCCTGCGCCTGCGCTCGGAAGGGCGCAGACTCCGCGAGGGTTTTGCCCGCCTCTCCGCCAACAAGCCCGGGATGGCCGGGTTGTGCGGGATCGGGTTCATCTGCCTGCTCGCGGCCCTGCATCCGGTGCTGATGCACACGGTCTGGGATCCGCAGGCGTACGATCCGCTGACTCCCGGCCGGCCCAATCCGCCGCCCAACCCGGCCCCGCCCTCGGCGGCTCACCTCCTCGGGACCGACCCCTACGGCAGCGACGTCCTCAGCCAGCTGATGCACGGCGCCGGATCGGCCCTGCTGCTCGGAACGGTGGCGGCCGCGGTGACGGTCGTGCTCGCGACAGGCGCCGGCGCGGCGGCGGCCTACTTCGGCGGCGCGCTCGACGCCGTGCTGATGCGCATCGCCGACCTGATCCTGATGACGCCCCTGGTGGTGATCCTGATCTTCCTTTCCGCTTTTTTCAAGCTCACCCTGCTTCAGCTCGCGGTGGGGATCGGGCTGTTCGCCGGGCTCGGCGGGACGGTGCTGGTGATCAAGGCCCAGGCGCTTTCGATTCAAACCCGGACTTACATCGAGGCGGCGCGCGCCCTGGGCGCCGGCGGCGGCCATATCCTCCGCCGCCACATCATCCCCCATCTGGCGCCGATTTCCTTTTTGTATATGATGTTCACCGTGACCGAGGCGGTCTTCGTCGAGGCGGTCCTCTCCTACTTCGGGCTGATCGATGTTAAGATCACCTGGGGGATGATGATCCACACGGCCGCCTCTTCCGGCTACCTCCTCCGTCCGGAGATCTGGTGGCTGGCGTTTCCGGCCGGGGCGTGCATCACGCTGTTGTGCTCTTCCTTTTACCTCGTCGGCCGCGCGCTGGAGGATGTCGTCCATCCCCGGCTGCGGGCCCGGTGAACGGCGATGGCGGACGATAACCTCTTGGCGGTGGAAAATCTGTCGGTGCGCTACGCCGTCCGGGGCGGGGAGGCGGCGGCGGTCGACGGCGTATCGTTCGCCCTGCGGCGCGGCGAAGTACTCGGCCTGGCCGGGGAATCCGGCTGCGGAAAAACCACCCTCGCGCTCAGCTTGCTGAAGTTGCTCCCGGAGAACGGCCGCATCAGCGGGGGAAGGGTGCTGTTCGACGGCGAGGACCTCGTCCCGCTTTCGGAGGAGGCGATCCGCCCCCTGCGCGGGCGCCGGATGGCGGTCATCTTCCAGGGCGCGATGAACTCGCTCCATCCCGTCTACAAAGTGACGGACCAGATCCGCGAGGCGTTGGAAGCCCACGACCGCTCCCTGTCGCGCGGTCAAATCCGCGCCCGCACGGCCGAACTCTTCCGCCTGGTCGGCCTGGACGAGGGGCTGGCGGACCGCTATCCGCACGAATACAGCGGCGGGATGCGCCAGCGGGCGGTGATCGCGCTGGCGCTGGCCTGCGATCCGGACCTGGTGATCGCCGACGAGCCGACCACCGCGCTCGACGTCATCGTCCAGGACGCCGTCCTGCGCGAATTGCAGTCCCTTCAGCGGCGGCTGGGGATGAGCATGATCTACATCTCCCACGACATCGCCGTCCTGGCGGAGGTCAGCCAACGCATCGCCGTGATGTATGCCGGGCGCTGGGCGGAATGGGGGGAGACGGCGGAGGTGTTCGACCGCCCGCGGCATCCTTACACCCATGCCCTGCTTTCCAGCGTTCCCAGCCTGCGCGGGCCCAAAGTCCGCATCGCCGCCCTGCCGGGCGAACCGCCCGACCTCCTCCATCCGCCTTCCGGGTGTCCCTTCCACCCCCGTTGCCCGCGCGCTCGGGAGATCTGCGCCCGGCGCGATCCGGAATGGCGGGATTTCGGCGGCGGGCATTTCGCCGCCTGTTGGGCGCCGCTGGGGGGCGAAGCATGAGCCCGAATCCGAACGGCGGACCGTTGTTGGAAGTCCGAAACCTGACCAAGGTTTTTCCCGTCGAGCGCGGGCTTTTCGCGCGCCGGAAATCCTTCGTGCATGCGGTCGACGGGATCTCGTTTGAAATCCGGCGCGGCGAAACGCTCGGCCTGGTGGGGGAATCCGGCTGCGGGAAGACCACCACCGCCCGGCTTCTCGTTCGGCTGCTCACTCCCGCCTCCGGAAGCATCCTGCTGGCCGACGAGAATGGAACGCAAACCGACCTAACCGCCTTGAAAGGCGGCCCGCAGGAGAAGCTCTTCCGCTCCCGGGTCCAGATCATCTTCCAGGATCCCTATGCCGCGCTCGATCCGCGGATGACGGTCTACGACGCCGTTGAAGAGCCGCTGGCGATCCACGGCTTTCCGCCGCCGCGCGAACGCCGCGCACGGGTGGAGCAGATGCTCGCCACCGTCGGCCTTCCCCCCGTCGAATCCTTCCTCGCCAGCCTGCCGCAGGAACTCTCCGGCGGACAGCGCCAGCGGGTGGCGATCGCGCGGGCGCTGGCGCTGTATCCGGCGCTGGTCGTGGCCGACGAACCCACCTCGATGATCGACGCCTCGGCCTGCGCCGGGATCATGAACCTGATGCTCGATCTGGCCCAGCGGATGAACATTTCCTACCTCTTCATCACCCACCACCTGGCCGTGGCCCGCTACATGGCGGACAGGCTGGCGGTGATGTACCTCGGCAAGTTCGTTGAGACCGGACCGACCGAGGAAGTCCTCGCCCGGCCGCTGCACCCCTACACCCAGGCCTTGATCTCGGCGGTGCCCGTACCGGATCCGCACGCGCGCCGCGAGCCGCCGCAGATCCTCGGCGGAGTGAAGGCCGCGGTGGATCCGCCGCCGGAGTGCCGCTTCCTGGCCCGCTGTCCGCGGGCCGCCGACGTCTGCCGCTCCCGCGCGCATCCGCCGCTCGAAGAGAAAAGCCCCGGCCACTTCGCGGCCTGCCACCTCGTTTAATCCACATGGAAGAATACTCCACCGCCGGTCAGGGGCGAAACCACGCACAATCAAGGATGTGAATCCGGCGACGCCCCGCCGCGCACGACACCCGGTCTTTCCGCCGATTTGCCGACCGAATGCGCGCATGGTACACTAACGCCTGCCAGCCCTACCGGCGGTTCCGCCCACGGAGGTTCTTATGGCGAGTGGCACACCGGTAAACCGCGATTGGGTGTACGTCCTCCAGGACGGCACGATCGTCATCGAGTGGGAGGAAGGAACCCTGCAGGATATCCAAACGGGGGATTTCCTCCGCGAAGGCGCCTTCGGTCACCCGGTGCAGGACAACGAACTCGAGCGCCTGCGCCTGATCGGGCGCATCGAACAGTTCGACGCCCGGATCGTCTACCTCCGCGCGCTTCCGGAATTCAAACGCAAGACGATCGAATAAACCCCCAGCCCGGCCGCGCGGCCTGCGCCGCGCAAAGGTCGGAGCGCCCCCGCAGGTGCCGCATGGACGTCGCCCGGGCGATCCGCGAAAAGCAGGCCATCCGTTCGTTTCTCCCCCGTCCAATTCCGGATCCTGTGGCGCGGCAAATTCTCCTCGCCGGACGGCGCGCCCAATCCGCCAAGAATTCCCAACCCTGGCATTTCATCGCCGTCCGCGAAAAATCCAAACTCGAACGGCTTTCGCAGACGGGGAAATTCGCCTCACACCTCGCCGGCGCCGCGCTGGGGGTGGTCATCGCCACGCCGGACCCCTCCCAAAAATTCACGATCGCCTTCGACGCCGGGCAGGCGGCGGCCTACATGCAGTTGGCCGCCTGGGAGCTCGGAGTCGGCTCCTGCCTGGCCAGCCTCTACGATCCCGAGGCGGCGCGCCGGATTCTCGGCATCCCGGTCGAATGGCATCCGCGCATCGGCGTTTCCTTCGGATACTTCGATCTGCAAAGCCAGCCTCCGTCCGGGGTTCAGCACCCCGGACGGAAAGCGTTCGACGAGATCGTCCATTGGGAGAAGTGGTAGCCAAGCCGGCCGGCCACCCGATCCAGAACCCATTTGCCGCGAAAATATAAAATCCGCCGCGAATTGCCGATAACGGAATCGACGGATTCGGTCTTTCGCAATTTCCAGCCGCTTTTTGGGGAACCGTCCCATCTTACCAACCCGGCGTAAAGAAAATCGGACGTCGGAACCCCCTTGAAAGATATACCCGCTCCGAAAAATTCGTATGAATTTCAGAAAGCCGAAGCCGTTGGCCAGCAAAAAGACCGCTGAACAAACTCGGCAACCGCAGTCTTTTGCACCGGGTTGACGGCGTCAATAGGCGGTCTTGCGGCTGTTAAAATCTTTTAAGCCCTCCGCTGACCGAGAGGGCGGCGTCATTAGGCTGACGCCTTGCAGTCGTTTGATCGTCAGGGGCTGTCGAAAAACAGCATTAAGTTATCTCCGGATCGTCATGCCCGCGCCTGCCCCTAGAAGCGGGGTGTTCGCAGCGGGAATCCAGCTATTGAAATCCTGGATTCCTGTTACCCCCGCGCGGGAATGACGAACTATCTCCGGCAGGGAATTTTTCACAAATACCATTGATTTACTTTATTGACAGCGCCTTCAGGATTTTCAACCATGGACGCCTGCTTCGAAAACCCCCGCTCCCTCCGGCGCGGGTCAGTCCGGGGATGGGCCGCGGCCGATCACCGGGGCCGCTTAACCACCTGCGCTTCCGCTCTTCGGCACCCAGTAAAAAAAAGGGCGGCGCCGACGGCGCCGCCCGGATCCGCGCTCCTGCGCTTCCGTCCTCTAGTTGGGTATGTACTCGATCACCTCGCGTTCGTTCAACAGCACGAGGTTGGCGATCCCGGCGATCGCGGATCCGATATTGGAGACCAGGATCGACATCACTTCCAGGATCGCGACGGTTTGCAGGGTCTGGCGCGACACGGGTTCCCGTCCGGATCCGACCAAGCGGATCCCATACACCAGTTCGAAGATCCCGAGCGCCAGCGGGAGGGCTCCGATCGGCGCACAGCAGATCAGAACGACAGAGAGCGCCATCCCGATGACAAATCCCGCGCCCATGCTGATGTTCAAGGCCGCGCTGATCAGCATCAGGATCCCGATGGTTTGGACCTTCTGCGGCTTGGCCTGCGGGACGGGTGACGGCAGTGCGGCATTCGGCGATTCCATGTCAAATCCTCCAAAATCAAATTAGTATGGTTCTCCGGTTGTTGGATTGCCCATCTACCATTTAGTACGGGGAAAGACGCCGATTGTTACCTCCGTCCCGGAATCGACCCACAAGCGGCCCGTTCGGCGGCTGAGGCGCGCGCCTGTCCGAGAAGGTGGAATTCCGCGCCCAGGGCATACACCATGGTGAAGGCCGTTCCCGCGCCGCAGACCAAAAATCCGGAAAGGGCCAGAAGCGCGAGCGGAAACCCGGCCAGGATTGCCGCGAGGTAGGCACCCGGCGCGGATCGAACGCGGGCGACGGCGCCGGTGAAGCGGACCGCCGGGCAAAAACGCTCGCCGTCCGCCAGGCGGCCGATCGCCGCCGCGGCGCCCAGCGCGCCCGCCAGAAGCAATCCCGCCGCCAGCAATTCCACGATCCACCAGTAGGCGGCGAAGGCGGCTTCTCCCGTTCCGCCGCCGCGCCAAATGACCGCCGCACCGGTCGCGCCCAACCCGATCCACAGGGCCGAGGGCAACCCGAAAACCAAAACCGCTCCCGCCACGGCCGCGCCGCCCGCCCAATCCCGCCTGAATTGGATGGACGGCACGGCGTCCGCCTCGCGGCGGATTGCGCGCCGGCAGATTTCCAGCGCCCATCCGGCCGCGAGAATCCATCCCGCCGGCGGGACGCACAGGCAAACCGCCGCCACAAGCACCTTGCGGAACCAGCGGCCGTCTTGAAAATAGAAAGTCAGGGAGCGTAAAAAATCCAAACCGCCCTCCGATTCGGAAAACGCCGGACAGGGATATTGTATCGAATATCGCCTTTCGGAAAAGCCCCGAGGTCTCGGAGAAAATCCGCCGGGGAAATTGGTCCGCTTGGCTTGACAATAAGGAGTGGATACCCTATTGTTAGCACCAGGCACCCACCTGCCCATGACACTGCGACTGCACAAAGTATCGAAACAAATCGACCGTCTGCGGGAAAGCGCCGTCGCGCGCGCCGAAAAGCTGCGGGCCGATCTGCCCAAAGTCCGGCGCGGACTCGATCTCGCCGCGCAGCGCGACGACCTCCCCCAAAAAGCGCGGGCCGTAGCGGAACACGGTTGGAACGGAGCGATGCCCGCCTGCGGCGAAGCGATCGCGTTCCGAAAGGGAGGGCCCGCCGCGCCCGCCGCGCTTGCGGTCGTCGCCGTCGACGGATCGCAGGTCTATCCGGACCGGCACTCGGCTTCGCTCTTTTACGCGATCAACATCGGCTACTTCATCCTGCGCTCCGATTGCGGCGAAACCGCCGCGGATTCCGAGCCGGCGGTCTTCTTCGAGGAGGATGCGCGGCTTCCGGACGGCAATCCGGTTTCCAACACGGTTCTCAACGCGCGCCGCACCGTGGAGGAGATGGCGGCGCTGGCGCGGCTCGCCGCCGCGGAGCAGGCCGCCGCCCCCGGCCGGCCGGTGTTCGCGCTGGCCGACGGCGGCTTCGCGCTGCGGATCGACGAGAAGGCCTTTCCGCCCGCGGAACGCCAAGCGCTGCAAAACCGCTTTTTTTCCACAATCGACGGCTTGGCGCGGGAGAAGATCCCCATCGCCGGGTATATCGCGCGCCCGGGCGGAAGCCCGGTGCTTTCGCTGATTGACCTGGCGCTGGATCCCTCGCCGAAGGCGGATTCCGGCCGCGGCCAGGGCGGACGTTCCCCCTTCCCGGGCCTCGACGACCGGGTGCTGTTTGAGGATCTTCTGGCTCCAGGCGAGCGCTCGGCGGTGTTCGAATTCGCCGCCTATTGGAACGATTTGTACCGGAACCGCGAACCGAACCAGAGTGCGCATTTCTTCTACCTCAACGTCGGGCGGCGCTACCCGGTGGTCGCCCGGGTGGAAATCCCCGAGTGGACGGCGAAGGAACCGGCGCTGGTGGACCGGGTGCATGCGGCCCTGGTCGAGCAAAGCGCCGTGACCCTCAACGACCCCTACCCCTACGCGCTGATCCGCGCCGACGAGGAAGCCTTCGTCTCGGGCGAAGAAAAGCACTACCTCGAGGAGCAGATGGCGGTGTCGCTGATCCGCGGCGGATTACGCGTGAGCCGGTCCGAGAAACTTTCCCACAAGGGAAGGGCGAGAAAACACTGAAGCCGGCCTCTCCCCGGCCTTCCCCTCACCCCGCCGAAAGTGCATCGGTTCCCCCTCTCCCAGCATAAGCTGGGAGAGGGGTTGGGGGTGAGGGAGCGAACGGGAGGGGTCTGAAGGAGAAATACTCACATGCCAAAAAAGAATCCCGCCCCCATCGGCCGCGTGCTGTCGGGCGGCGCCGCGGAATACCTGTGCGGCTGCGTGGAGGATCAATCCGCCGCCGTGCGGATCGGCGCCTTCCTGCGCGCGGAGGCGGGCGGTACGGAGTCGATCGGCGTGGTGGCCGACATCCGCATCGTCGACGACGCCTTCGCGCGCCAGCTGGTGGCCGGCGACGCGCAGGCGGCGTACATCAAGGAACAGCGCGACCGGCGGTTGACGCCGCTGGAGGTGCGGGTCCTGCAGGCCGGCTACCTTGCCAAGGGCGCCGCCGTCCAGCGCCTGCCGCCGCGCCCGCCCTCGGCGCTCGAAGCGGTCGTTCCCTGCGGCGGCGAAGAGGTGCGCGCCTTTCTGAAGGCCGCGGACGGCGGATGGAATTTTTCTTTCCTCTCGATCCTGATCGCGGCCGGGGCCTCGAACGAAGTGCTGGCGGCCTGCGTGCGCGCGGCGGCCGAAGCCCAGCCCGTCGATCCGCAGAAGCGTTTCCGGCTGGATGCCGCGCGCGAACTCACCCGGCTGCTGGCGGAGGATCTGGCACGGCTGTACCGGCTGCTGCCGCAGCTGGCGGGATGAATCCGCGCATCTACCGCAGAATATCATCCCGAGATCCCTTCCGGGGTCGAAGAATCGGCGAGGTAATGGGTCCGTTCATTATTTTCCATCCATGCAGTCCCGATCCCTCAGCCGCCGCAGCGGCTTCGGGATGACACCGATGAGCGCCGTCCGTCCTTCACCGATCCCTCGGCCCGAAGACCGAATCTGGGGATGACACCATAAGGGAGCCTTGCGATGCCCGACAACGAACTCGACCAAGCCCTCGCCCGCGCGCCGCTCTCGGCCGCACACCACCCGCTGGGAATCGTCGTCGGCGGCTCGCTCGCCGAGGGGTTGACCGTCAAACTCCATCCGCAAAGCGTGCTGGAG
This sequence comes from Anaerolineales bacterium, assembly GCA_016928575.1. NCBI lineage: Bacteria > Bacillati > Chloroflexota > Anaerolineae > Anaerolineales > Anaerolineales bacterium. The sequence continues at coordinate 486 of JAFGKK010000091.1, read as the reverse complement.
GATTTGGCGGTCGGCCGCTACGTCGTTTTACGCGGCCAGACGGGCAAGACCTTCTTCGGGATGGTGACCGACATCCGGCTGGAAAGCCTCAACCCGGCGCTCGCCGCCAACCCGCCCGCGGCAGAGGACGAGTTTTCCAAGCAGGCCTTCCTCGGGACGATGGCCTACGGGACGATGCACGTCTCGCCGATGCTGGTGCTTGAAGGGGGCGCGCGCGAAGTCCGGCCGATCAAGACCATCCCGGCCCATTTCTCGCGGGTCGACGAAGCCAGCGAGGCGGAAGTCAACCTGGTCTTCGGCGAGGAGGACAAACTCCACTTCCACATCGGCTCGCCGCTGGAAATGGAGGAGGCCAGGGTCAACCTGGATCTGGCGCGGCTGGTCGAGCGTTCCTCGGGGGTGTTCGGCAAGAGCGGCACCGGCAAATCCTTCATCACCCGCATCCTGCTGGCGGGCCTGATCCGCTCGCAGATCGCCTCGTGCCTG